>JAPLDN010000166.1:0-4600 GCA_026391755.1 Bacteroidota bacterium | reverse complement strand
CTTTGGAAACATTAACACCCACAGCATACAGGAACTGGTCAGGCATGAGATTTATAACGGTCAAAGCTGGGAACTTACAAGAATGAAAGTTTCCCCCTGCAGTGAATGCCTTTACCGGTTTTTTTGTCCACCTGTCGGGAACTATGAACTGTTTATGAAAAAATTTAACTTCTGTGATGTTTTATAAACTAGAAGCATGATCAGGAACGCTTTGATAACATCTTACCGGACTATTGTTAACAACAAGACGTATACTATCATCAATATCTCCGGACTTGTCCTTGGCCTTACTGCAGCATTTGTTCTTTTGGTCTTTGCAATCAACGAAACCAGCTATAATAAATGCTTTCCCGCTTATAAAAAGCTATACCGTGTCATATATACAGACTCGAAGGGGGTCATGATACCCGAAGGGTCGTCGATGGTAAAACACCTGCTTATCACCAATATCCCGGATTGCAAGAGGGCTGCCAGGATTATCCAGAAAGAGTATATGCCCGATAAAGTTAAAATTCTTAATGGCGGCATGGCCGTTGACGTTGATGATTTCATCTGTGCCGATCCGGAATTATTTGAAATGCTTGATATCGGGTTTACGAGGGGGAGCACTTCCCAGGGGAAACATATACCCAATTGTATATTTATCTCGGAAACTGCTGTTCATAAATACTTTATGAGCGAGCCCAGATTGATGCAGACTATGACTCTCAGGGTGGGATCTAATCAGTACGAGATGAAAATTGCGGGGATCTACAAAGACCTTCCCTGGAATTCAACTATAAAAGCAGGTTTCATTGCTGACCTGGCATTCTATGAATTGCTGCTGAAAGATGCCATGCCGGGCCTGCTGCCTGTTTTTAATTCGTATGAGGATTTTTCGGTGGAGTCAATTTGTGAATTTACTGAAAGCGCTGATATCAGGACTGTTTCGGCTATGCTGCCGGGAATATTAAAAGATCCCGGCTGGAAAAACACAAAACTTAAGATCTCTTTTCAGGCCTTCGGGGACATCTACCTTGAATCGGCTGACCTTCAGAACAATTATCAGCTAAAAGGCAATAAATTATCGGTATACACCTATTCCTGGCTGGCAGTATTCATTTTATTGCTTGCCGGGATAAACTATGCAATTCTGAGCACTGCAAGGTCGGCCCTGAGATTCAAGGAAATCGGAGTGAGAAAAGTTCTCGGGGCCACTAAGAAGGAACTAAGGATCCAGATCCTGATCGAGTCTGTTTTGCTGACTTTTATGGCCCTGCCGCTGGCCCTGTTCATTCAGGGTCTGATCGACCCGAGGATCACCGGTATGCCTGATTATACTATTACCATGTATGCAAGCAACATGCTCAAATACATCGTCTTCTTTGCTGCTATTACACTGACGATTGGAATATTGTCGGGTCTTTATGTCGCCGTTTACCTTGCTGGTCTTAATCCCATAAATGCCTTAAAGGCGAGGAATTTCACCCCGGGTAAGTTTAACCTAAGCAAGATCTTTATTGGGTTCCAGCTGTTTATAACATTATCACTTCTTATCAGCATGATCACTATCTACAGCCAGATCAGGCTTTGCTATATCAGCAATCTTTCAATTTCAAGGGATAATATTTTATTGATCTCCCTTAAAACTCCGGATCATAAAAAATATTCATCCCTGAAATCAGGCCTGTGCAGGATCGACGGTATCATTTCCTTCTCCGGGACTTCTGCTTTTTCTCTGCCATCGAGCTCTTTTTCAATAGTTAAAGCAAACGTTCCGACTTCAAAAGAACCAATACCTGTTGAATGGATAAGTATTGACAATGACTTTTTCAATACCCTAGGGATCCCCATTGTAAAAGGAAGGGACTTTGATACGGGGAGTATTAAAAGAAATGAGGTGGAGTGCATTTTTAACGAGGAAGCCGTGAGGGCGATGGGGCTGAAACAACCTGTTGGCGTTACCATGAATGATGCTAAAATTGTTGGTGTGGTGAGGGATTTCAGCATTCATACCCTGCACAACAAGATCAATGCTTCAAACTTTGTTTATAATCCCTATGCGATCAACACACTTATAGTTCGCTATAAACAGGGCCGCGAACAAGATGTAATCCGCGACATAAAAGCCTCCTGGGAGAACATATATACCAAAGTCCCGTTTACTTACTCTTTTTTCAGGCAGGAGCTAAAGTCGTCATACAAAAAGGAAAATAACTTTGTGTTAGCCGTAGCGATGTTCACGATACTCGCTTTTATAATTACAGGGATGGGGTTGTTTGGTTTAGCCTTGTTGATCTCCGAAAGAAAGACAAAGGAAACAGCCATCCGCAAGGTTTTTGGAGCGTCGAATGTGCATATCATTTATCGCATGCAAAGGGAATTTCTTCTTTACACCGCTCTTGCTACTATAATTGCAATTCCGGTTTCCTGGGCGCTGATGGAACTCTGGCTGAAGGAATTTTATTACCGGGTAAACGTCAGTATCTGGGTTATGCTGCTTTGTGTGCTTACTGTGACTGTTTTCGTCTCGGCAATCCTGCTCTTTAGAACACTCAAGGTCCTTAGAGCCAACCCGATTAATGCACTCAAATACGAATGATGAAGGCTTTTCCCTTTTACAGGCAACACGATACGATGGACTGTGGACCAGCCTGCCTGAAGATGGTATGTGCGTATTATGGCAAATTCTTTAACATCACGAGCTTGCGTGATGCCTCACATATTACAAGGGAAGGCGTTTCCATGCTCGGGATCAGTGATGCAGCTGAGTCGGTAGGATTCAGGACTATGGGCGTGAATTTATCTTTTAGCGAGCTTGTTGCTTCCGATCCCCTGCCCTGCATTGCCCATTGGCATCAGAACCATTTTGTCGTCATTTACAGTATCATTAAGAACAAAGACGGATATCTTATTAAGGTTGCCGATCCTGCACACGGACTTATCACGTATAAGGAAACCGACTTCCTGGCGGCCTGGCAAACCGAAGAGGATAAGAGCGGGAAAGGGATCTGCCTTCTGCTTGAACCAGGGCCTGAATTCCCGGCTATGCCTGAGGATAAGAAAAACAAACGCATCTTTTCCTTCATCAGGCAGTACCTGAAACCATATAAATCGAGGATGATCTGGCTCATGCTCATCATGCTCCTTGCCAGTGGTATCCAGTTTGCCTTTCCGCTGCTTACCCAAAGAATAGTCGATAAAGGTATTGCACACAAGGATCTTGGCTACATCACCCTGATCCTTCTAGGCCAGCTTGCCTTATTCCTGGGAATGATAAGTATAGAATTTTTCAGAAGCAGAGTATTGGTATACATATCTAACAGGATCAATATCAGCATGGTGTCTGATTTTTTAAAGAAACTCCTGAAGCTTCCCATGACATTCTTTGCAAGCAAACTTCCAGGGGACCTCATCCAGCGGATAGCTGATCATCAGAGGATACAATCGTTCATTACCACAAGTTTGCTGAATATCATTTTTTCGTTACTCACCTTAACTGTGTTCGGGATCATACTTGCAGTATACAGTTCCCTGGTTCTCGCTGTTTTTATAATCAGCAGTGTCCTTTACTCTTTATGGGTATACTTTTTTATGAAGAAAAGGAAAGAACTTGACTATATCAGGTTTTCTAAGTTATCGGATAACCAGAATACGCTTTTACAGATTATACAAGGGATACCCGAGATAAAACTAACCAATTCTGAAGACCAGAAAAGAAATGAATGGGAAAAGATCCAGGAACAATTGTTCAGTATTCAGATTAAAAGCCTTAAGATAAGCCAGTACCAGGATCTTGGCTCATTTTTTTTCCTTAGGACGAAGGATATTATTATCACATTTATCACAGCCTGGCTTGTAATTGAAGGCCATCTCACCCTGGGTATGATGCTTGCAATACAATTTATACTTGGTCAGCTGAACGGGCCGGTGGAACAACTTGTAAGTTTCATCCGCGAAATGCAGGATGCAGGAATAAGCATGGAGCGCATAGAGGAAATCAATCATATCGATGATGAAGAGGCAGAGGGGACCCGGTTGATAACTGATATCGGTGAATTTTCAGGCATCAGGGTCGAGGATCTCTGTTTTCATTATGAAGGCCCACATTCACCAATGGTTCTCGACAACCTTAGCTTTACTATTCCGCCCAATAAAGTGACAGCTATTGTAGGGATGAGCGGCAGCGGCAAAACAACCCTGATCAAACTTCTGCTGAGTTTCTACAGGCCTGTTAAAGGACGTATTCTCATAAATGATATCCCGCTGAATGAAATCTCAAACCGTTTCTGGAGGAGCAATTGCGGTTCTGTTATGCAGGACGGGTATATTTTCTCAGATACCATTGCATCGAACATTACCCTGGGAGATCCAAAGCCTGATAAGGATAAACTAAGCAATGCGATTGCACTGGCTAATCTCGGTGAGTTTATCGACTCACTTCCATCAGGGGTTCAATCAAAAACCGGGCAGGAAGGTGCTGGTTTAAGCCAGGGACAGAAGCAGCGTATTCTCATTGCAAGGGCGGTTTACAGGGATCCTCAGATACTTTTCTTTGACGAGGCGACAAATGCGCTGGACGCCTCAAATGAGAAGATTATCATGGAGCGGCTCAATACCT
>JAPLDN010000242.1 GCA_026391755.1 Bacteroidota bacterium | reverse complement strand
GTTGAATTTGCAACCCAGAACGGCACTATAAACAACGGTGGTCCTTCAAGTTTTATCAACGGAGCCACACTGGTAAGCTGGGCGAACATTCAGAATTACATTCCGACAAGCCCCTGCAATCCCGACGGTATAGGCTCAAATCCCGGTCCGGCTGATACCGACGGAGATGGCGTGGCCGACAATCTGGATGATTATCCGAATGATGCGACCAGGGCGTTCAATAATTATTATCCCGGAAAGAACCAGTTTGGTTCCCTGGCTTTTGAAGACCTCTGGCCGGGCAAGGGCGATTATGATATGAACGACGCTGTGATTGATTACAATTACTGGTATGTGACCAACGCCCAGAATAAAGTTGTAGACCTGAAGCCCAAGTTCTATCTGAGGGCAGCCGGTGCAACACTGCAAAACGGATTTGGTTTCCAGCTCGACGGAGTACCTGCTGCAGCGGTTCAGTCAGTTGCATTGACGCCTAATAATACCTTAAGAAATAATTATATCAGTCTTGCTGCCAACGGAGTCGAAAACAACCAGCCAAATGCCGTAGTTATAGTTTTTGACAACTGGATGAATGTAGCTCATCCTGCCAGTCCTTCCATGTATAATACAGAGAAGAATGTTCCCTACGGACTATCTGATACGGTGTTTGTAAATCTGCATTTTGCAAGTCCGCAAACCCAAACTGCTGTCGGAGCTCCACCTTATAATCCTTTCCTCATAAAAAATATGAGCCGTGGGGTTGAAATTCATTTACCCGATCACCTGCCCACCGCTCTTGCCGATCAGTCTTTGTTCGGAACGGCTGACGACGCTTCGAACCCTTTAACAGGGAGATATTACAAGACCTCCACAAACCTTCCCTGGGGAATTAACATCCCTGTCAAATTTGACTATACATGGGAGAGGGTGCAAATTCTAAGCGGACATCTTAACTTTGGCAACTGGGCTGAATCGGGCGGGGTTCTTTATCCCGACTGGTACAAGAACCTTCCCGGGTACAGGGATGCAAACAATATTTATGTGAAGCCCTGATAATACAAATGTTGATTTATTTTATAACCACTCTTAACGGGTGGTTTTTTTTACAATAAGCCTAAACTCATACCCGGGATACAAGCAATCTTTTGTAAATTTGTTTTTGAACCTTACCGGATAAGAAATACTTGGCTATGACATCAGTTGAAATCAAAGAAAGGCTGAAGACCAGGACAGTGGGTATCGCAGGATGCGGAGGCCTTGGCTCCAACTGCGCGGTTGCCCTTGCAAGAGTGGGGATAGGGACCTTGATACTTGCCGATTTTGATGTGGTTAGTGAATCCAACCTCAACCGGCAGTATTATTTCCTGAGCCAGGTAGGGGAGGCTAAAGCTCCGGCCCTGAAGAGGGTCATACATCAGATCAATCCCTCGGTTAGTGTCATTGCCTATGAGGTTAAACTTGACCCCGAGCATATTTTAAGATATTTCAAGGATTGCGATATCATTGTTGAAGCATTTGACCAGGCCGATCAAAAAGAAATGCTGATAGAAACAGTGCTTTCTGCATTTCCCGAAAAACCGCTTGTTGTTGGAGTCGGTTTGGCCGGGTGGGGGATGAACCAGGATATTCATTACCGTCAAACCGGGAATCTGCATATCTGTGGGGATGAAACCACTGAAATCAGCGAGGACAATCCGCCCCTGGCACCCAGAGTGGGAGTGGTTGCTAATATGCAGGCGAATGTGGTGCTGGAAGTATTGTTAAAACCCTGAGGAAGGGATAAGGGATGAGGGATAACTGGATAGGGGATGAAAAAAATAGAAGATGAAGATAATATTAAATAATACTCCTGAGGAGTTTGATCAGGAGATAATGACAGTTAACGAACTCCTGAAAGCGAAAACATTCACTTTTAAAATGCTGGTAATAAAAATCAACGGATGCCTGGTGAACAAAGCTGAATATGCAACGGCAACAATAAAGGACAATGATGATGTGATGGTCCTTCACCTGGTGAGCGGGGGATAAGGCCGTGAACCGTGAAACGTGAACCGGAAACCGTGAAACGTGAATCGGATTCCGGTTCACGTTTCACGGTTCACTAGATGACTTCCCCAACCACA
>JAPLDN010000208.1 GCA_026391755.1 Bacteroidota bacterium | reverse complement strand
ATTTTGAGAACCCATAAGAAACTTCTATATTTGAATCAGGAAATCATTCTTTAAATCAAGACCTATGAAAAGAAATTTTGTAAGTATTGCTGCGCTGAGTTTTGCGCTTATTTTAATTGTCGGCGGATGTACTTCGCCCATAAGCCTTACCAGCTGGGTTAACCCTAAGGAACATCAGCAGGTATCGAAGATAGCCGTATGGGGTATGTTCGACAAGCTCGAATACCAGAAACCGTTTGAGCAAACATCGGTGAAATACCTTAACGACAAGGGGCTGAAGGCTGTTGAAGCTCTTGCGTTCATCGCCCCCGGCTCGAAACATGAGCTTCCCGAGCTTGAAGCAAAGTTTGACAGTGCAGGAGCCGACGGCATCCTTATCGTGACGTATAAGGGGACAGATAAAGAGGAGAGTTATGTGCCTCCCTCAGCCACGGTCTATCCTGATTTTTATTATAATTATTACGGTTATTATTCCTGGGGATATCCTTATTACGCCCCCGGGGCCACTGTCATTACTACCGGCGGATACTGGGTTTCCAGCTCGGTTATAAACCTCAGGGCAAACCTCTATGCCAATTCCGATAATACCTTATTGTGGACTGCCGATATCTCGGTCACCGATCCCAGTTACGTGGATGAGGCAACATACGGGATAATCGGGACGATGTACGCTGATTGGGTGAAGAACGGGCTGCTGAAGTTCCCCGATAAACCGAAGAAGAAGTAGTTTTTACACCTGTCGCTTGTATATACGCAACGTCGCTGCGCCTTATCGCTCGCATCCTCACACCGCCGCTGGGGTTTGCTTCGCTGCACCCAAGGCGGCTTGTGTGAGATGCTTCGCTCAATATAAGGCGACTTGTGCTGCGACCTATTCAGTGAGCGAGCCATTGAGTGATCGACAAATGCCCTACTGCCAGGCGAAATCCTGGTTGCGGAGCTGGGGTATGAACCCTGCATCGCGGATTGCGCGCTGCATCCCTTCGGCATCCATGGAATTATGCGCACCTGCCGACGAAACCACGTTTTCCTCGATCATGATACTGCCGAAATCATTTGCGCCGGCATGGAGGCAAAGCTGTCCTGTTTCCTTCCCTACCGTGAGCCAGGATGCCTGTATGTTCTGAATATTCGGGAGCATGATACGGCTGATGGCTATCATACGGATATATTCTTCGGATGTGACATGGTTGCTGATACCAAATTTTTCCAGTAGAACAGTCCCTTCGTCCTGGAAGGGCCAGGGGATGAATGAAAGGAATCCTTTATGACCGGCCGGTTTTTGAGCCTGGACATCCCTGATGCTGACCATATGCTCAAGCCTTTCTTCCAGGGTTTCGATATGCCCAAACATCATGGTTGCTGAAGTGGTGAGGTCCATGCTGTGCGCCTGTTTCATGACATCCAGCCATTCAACCGCAGTGCATTTTATAGGTGAAATCTCCCGGCGGACCCTGTCGACAAGTATTTCGGCCCCGGCTCCCGGGAGGCTGTCCATACCCGCTGCCACAAGCTTTTCGAGGACTTCGCGGAAGGAGAGTTTTTCCATTTTAGCAAGGTGGACGATCTCGGGAGGGCCAAGGGCATGAAGCCTGAGTGAAGGATAGAGTTTCTTTAAGCCGGAGAAAAGGTTTGCATAGAATTCAATGCCAAGGCGGGGGTGCATGCCACCCTGCAGCAGCAGCTGGTTCCCGCCCAATTTATGCATTTCGTCTATCTTCTGAATGTATTCTTCAATGCTGGTGATGTAGCAGGCTTCGTTGCTGACGGGCTTATAGAAGTTACAGAATTTGCATCCCGAAACACAGGCATTGGTGATGTTCACGTTGCGGTCGATGATCCATGTAACACGACCGTCGGGATGGTATTTTTTACGAAGTTCATTTCCAATCCACATGAGATCGGCGAGGGGGAGCTGCTGAAAAAGCGTCTTTCCTTCATCAATTGTGAGGAAGGCTGAGGAGAGGGCTTTGGTGATTAATGAATTCATATTAATTAATGACGAGGATCTTCCTTGCAATGCTTTTATTGTTACTGCGGATGACTACCGTATAAACGCCCGGGCTGAGTGGACGCAGGTCGATCGACTGCCTGAAGGTATTGTTCACCGCAGTCCCGCTCTTTTCGCAGATCAGCTGTGAAAGATCATTGTAAATCCTGATGTTTACTGTTTCTTTGACTGCGGATGTTATTTGGGCGGTAAACAGTCCCTGGTTGGGGACAGGGTAGATACTGACATCCCCTGGTTGCAATTCCATGATAACTAACTCAATAAACTGAACATTAAGTACCACTGGTTCCCGGCAGGGGCATTCGAAAAAAGACTGTCGCCGAGAGCCGTAATCACAGGCGCCGGCGGGGTCGGTTTCACCATTACGTTTTTAACTTTCGGACTCGGTGATGTACAATTGGAATAATTTGTGTAGTTCACGCTGAGTGTCCTGCTCCCGGCTGAATCCCAGCTGACCGTGATCTGGAAGGTTCCTGATCCGTCGGTGACGGATCCTCCGGGGGAGATGATCCATATGTAATTGTACATGCCCGGGTCGGTGGTATAGGTTAGCCCTGAAGTGCCGGAGCAAACCAGTTCTTCACCGTACATGGCTGGAACGGGTGATGGGATCACTGTTATGGTGACCTGATTTGTAGGAACGCTTCCGCAGCCGCCCGAAGAAGTCTGAAGCAGCCTGAACCAGGTGGTGGAGGCGATTGATGAGGGTTGGTAGTTCAATCCAGTGGCACCGGGGATGTTTGTATAGCTTACGTTATCGGTAGAACTCTGCCATTGATAGGTGTACGGAGCTATCCCTCCCCGAGGCGGACTTCCTTGCAGTTGCTGGGGAATCGTGTTCGCACAGATGGTCTGGTCTGAGCTGGCGGTCCCGGGAATCAGGTTGGTATTAAGTCCGGTGACGATCAGTGAGAAAACCTGCATCCCGTTGGTGAGGCTGTTCTTATGCGTGATAGTAAGCACATGATTCCCCTGGGAAGGGTTCTGGATATAAATCTTTTCGACATTATCGCGGAAGTTATCCCCCGTAGTCGCGGCAGCTGTTACATTGGCCGGATCAAGGACCCAGGGTTTGTAAGTGTTCCCGTCGATGCGCATGTCCAGGTCATTGACAAGCATCAGGTTGGGAGGGTTCAGGGCCGGGGCGGGAGGGGTTCCCGGTGGATCGGTCCAGCAAAGCGTGGCAACCAGGGGTTGGGTCCCTTGTGCATTGAGGTTGAAAGTGAGTGTATTGCCGTTAGAGAGGGTATCTTCCAAAACCAGGGTGGTACAGAGCTTGGATAAGGCATTTGCTGCGGATGCGATGTCGAGCAGGCCCCAACCGAATTTATAATCAGGACCTGGATTACTCCCTGCCTCATCCGCAGTATGTATTGCAAGTCCTCTGAGGGTGGATGACCGCATATAATGCCCATGGAGGTTGTGATAATGTTCCTGGAGAAGTCCAAGGGAACCTGTCACATTGGGCGTTGCCATAGAGGTCCCGCTCATGCTGCCGTAGGAGGTGTTGCCTCCGCTGAGGGTTGAATACAACCCGATACCATCGGCGACGATATCGGGTTTGATGCGACCGTCGTCGGTGGGGCCTGTGCCGCTGAATGAGGCATGAACCACATCGGCCGGGGAAGTATACCCGTTTGGTATTGAATACACTGCGCCTACGGTCATGATATTCTTGCTGACACCGAACCCGGAGGAGATGCAGTCCCATCCGTTGGGACCTCCATTGAGGTTCCGTACCGTATTCGACTGCACCCAGGCGTTATTCACCCATACATAATGGTTCACAGGCTGGGTTGA
>JAPLDN010000417.1 GCA_026391755.1 Bacteroidota bacterium | reverse complement strand
GATGATGAACACAAACCTCAGCGGTAATCAGCTTGTCTTCGACCAGGGGAAGTTCAACGAAACCATCAAGGGCCAAAGGCTGGAATTCTTATCTGACATCTGATATCTGCCATCTGATATCTGATATCGGATATCCGATTGCAGATGACTTACAAAAAACGTAACAATTTAAATTAGTATTTATGAAAACCACAATCTCAACATTCCTTGTTTTACTGGTATTTTTAGCAACAGCCTGCCGTTTCGAGCAGAAAGTCATTGAAGAAACCTTTGCCGACGGATCGCCCAAACGGGTTTGTATTTATAAGGGGAAAGGCGAAAACCGTGAGATGATAAGGGAAACGACATACTATGCAAACAAGCAGTTGCAGATGGACGGCTCATACAAGGACGGGAAACGTGACGGTTTGTGGGTATCCTGGTATGAGAACGGTAAAAAATGGAGCGAAGGAAATTTTAAAAACGGCAAAAGTGATGGCAGAAGAGTCACATATTTTGAAAATGGAAAGATTAGATACGCAGGGGATTATAAGAATGATCAGCGAACCGGCAAATGGCGTTTTTATGATGAGAACGGAAAGCTTTTAGCAGAGCAGGATTTTTCGGCTCCGCAGAAATAAAAAAAGACCCTGAATTTTCAGGGCCTTTTTTTTGTCAGTTTAATCTGGTTTAGTCAACCATGATCACGAGGTACTTTGAATTGCTCCAGAAGGCCTTGTAATCCAATATCTGCAGTGACTGAATGACTTTCTTGTCACCGGTGAATTTGTACGATGCGGTCGGATGGCTTGAAAGGATCTTTGCTTTCTTACTCAGGATGCTGATCTCCGTTGTTTTGCGGATGTCGATCTTGGTGAACAGTTCCTTGTTGAAATCGGCGAGGATGTCGCCTTTCTTGATAACACCATTCTTTTTCAGGTCTTTGCTTGTGCCGATAACGTAATAAGCAGTGTTGATGGCTTCTTCCTGGGCAGCAATGGTCTGGGTCTGGTCGTTGATCTTTGCACCCTGCTGGTTAACGGTCTTGCTCAGGGTATCTATCTTGAGCGAAGCAGCTTCGAACTTGATATTCAGCTTTGCCAGGCTTGTCCTGAGTTCCTCGATCTCGGCGCTCTTGGTGGCGATATCCTTTTCGAGTCGTGACACCATTTTCTGCAGCTCGTCAACCTTCATATTCGCAGCTTTCAGCTTTTTGGTCAGTTGGGCAAGCTGGGCTTTGTCCTTTTGCATCATGCTGTAAATAGTCTGGATATCGGTTTTGATCTGGTCCTTGGCGGTTTGTTTCAATTCACCACCGCGCTCGGTACTTAGATTGATCACATTCTCCTTCATCTTGATCGTATCCAGAGTGCTCTGGATATCGTTGATTGAACGGACGAATTCGTTGATTGCCTCATCCTTTTGCGTGGTCTGGTTCATCAGGCTGTCGTTGCGAGCCTGCAATTCTTCTGCTTTTTTCTTGGCTTCACGACCGCAGGATGCGACGAAAACCGGAATGAGAAGAAGCAAAAAATACTTTTTCATTGCTTTGGGTTTTAAATTTGACGTAAAATTAGTGATAAATTTACCGGCAATTCAAGTATTTTTTGAAATATTTATGTTCATGGACAGATTCCACTCAATAATATTGAAGCCGGGCAAGGAAGCCGCGGTTCTCAGACGACACCCCTGGATCTTCTCGGGTGCGATTGACAGCAGGGAAAGTAATATTAAGGAAGGAGAGATCGTAGAGGTTTTTTCTTCAGAGGGGAAGTACCTTGCCACCGGTCATTTTCTGAACGGATCCATTGCAGTTAAGATATTCTCTTTCTTGCAGACGTCGGCCGGCTTTGATTTCTGGCTTGGGAGACTGAAGCAAGCCTTCGAACTAAGGAAAAAGGCCGGCTTGACCGATAGCGAGTCAACAAGCGCTTATCGGCTCGTTTTCAGCGAAGGCGATGAACTGCCGGGATTGATCATCGACTGGTATAACGGTGTTGCCGTGATTCAAACCCATTCCCCGGGCATGCATAATATTAAACCCTTGCTCGTTGATGTCCTGAAGGAGTTGTATGGAGAGAAACTTTTAGCGGTGTATGATAAGAGCGCGGAGACAATGGCACGGTCGCAGGGAAATCGTAATGAACATCGTAAGGAAATACGCAACGAAAATCGTAACGAACTACATCACAACCTTCGTAACGAACTTAATCACGATCATTTCCTTTTCGGGAGCACCCCTCCCGTCGAGATCGCCGAGACCAGCCATAAATTCAATGTAGATTTCATCAACGGACAGAAGACCGGTTTCTTTCTTGACCAGAGCAGCAACCGTATGTTCGCCCAGTTTTATGCCAGGAACCGTTCGGTACTGAACACCTTTTGCTATTCGGGCGCCTTCTCTGTATACTGCCTGAAAGGGGGTGCAAGGCATGTTCATTCGGTCGATAGTTCTAATCAGGCCATCAGATGGACAAAAGAGAACATGGTTCTTAACGGGATTGATGAAACGTTTCATTCGGAGGAAGTGGCTGATGTTAAGGTCTTCCTGAGAGAAGCGGCCGGGAGATATTCAATGATTATCGTTGATCCTCCGGCCTTTGCCAAAACCCACCAGGTTACAAACAATGCCCTTCATGCCTATGTTCATTTGAATGCCTCGGCAATCCGCCACCTTGAACCGGGAGGCCTGCTCTTTACCTTCTCCTGCTCCCAGGCAATCAGCAGGGAAATGTTCCGTTCAGCATTGCAGTCAGCAGCTATTGAGACCGGAAGGAATGTGAAGATTTTGCATCATCTTTCCCAGGGGCCCGACCATCCTGTGAGTATATACCATCCCGAAGGGGAATATCTGAAAGGATTGATACTGGAAGTGGAGTAAGTTAGTGACCGGTAAACAGTGAACAGCGACTAGTGACTGGTAAACCGTAATCCGTGATCTGACATCCGGTATTAGACATCAGACATCAGATATCCGATATCAGATATTTAAATCGTAATTCGTAAATTATTATGTCATACCGTTTTCCTTCCGAATATTCCCACCTCTGGGCCATTGAACCCGGGGCTATTTACCTTAACCACGGATCCTTCGGGGCATGTACAAAATACATCCTCGAAAAACAAAATGAGTACAGGCAGATGCTTGAAGGACAGCCTATGCGGTTTATGGTACGCCAGCTTGAAGGCATGCTCAATACTGCGAGGGAAAAGACTGCGGCTTTTGTGAATGCCGACTGTTCAGACCTGGTCTTTGTTCCGAATGCAACAGCAGGCGTGAATACCGTTTTCAGGTCCCTGCGCTTCGAACCCGGGGATGAGATCCTGTTTACCAATCATATTTATTTTGCCTGCCGGCAGCTGCTTGAATACATTGCTGAAACAACTGGGGCAGTCCTGGTTGAGGCGCATTATGATATTCCCATTTCTTCACCGGGTGTGATCACCGAGGCGGTGTTATCCGCAGTCAGTAATAAAACTAAAATCGCTCTCATCGATCACATTACCTCGGCCACAGCCCTTATACAGCCGGTTGAAGAAATCGTAAGGGAACTGGAAAAGAGGGGAGTGGATACATTGGTCGACGGGGCTCATGCCCCCGGAAGCATCCCCCTCGATATTAACAGCCTCGGGGCCGCTTACTACACTGCCAACTGCCACAAATGGCTTTGTACACCTAAAAGTGCAGCGATCCTCCATGTAAGAAAAGATAAGCAGAAACACATTGTGCCTCTGGTTGTAAGCCATGCCGGGTATAATGCCGAACCCTTTGCCGAAAGGTTCTTCTGGCCCGGGACCTTCGATCCATCTCCCATCCTCTGTGTCCCCGATTCAATTGCATATATGGCTTCCCTCATGCCCGGGGGCTGGGATGCAATCATGAAACGAAACCATGATGTCAGCATAGAGGCCAGGAATTTTTTCTGCCGTGAACTTGGACTGACGCCAAGCTGTCCCGATGATATGAATGCCGGGATGTCAACCCTGGAACTTCCCTTAATGGGAAATATTAATCCTCCCGCTTATAAAGAAGCAGACGATATCCAGAATCAGATGTATAATAAATACAACCTGGAACTGCCGTTATGGTATTGGTCTGATTCCCCCAGGCGTACAACCCGGATTTCGGTGCAGCTGTATAATTCACCTGAGCAATTCAGGTATGCAGCTGGGATACTTAAGGAATATTATTTGCCGGGATAAGCTGCTTCAGACTGGATTTACTTTTTATGCCGGTGTACTATATAAAAACTCATCATAAAGTTATGTTCTTTGCTTACCGGTTTGCCATTCTGAATTGCGGGAAGCCAGGTCTGTGGAATACCCTGTAATGCTTTTAACAGCTTTTTATCGAAGCTTGCCGAAATTCCTTTGGTTACCCTGTAGTCCGAGGTTTTTCCGCTGCTGTCGACTGTGAAATTAATAATGATTTTTCTATAGTTTTTATGTAACCAGAGGGTGAACCAGGGAAACCTTACCTGTGCCATAATGGGTTCCAGCTGCACTGCCTCACCGCCAATGTACAGAGGCGGCCGTTCGAGTTTTACTTTAGTCGAATCGTCACCGAAGTATATGAAATATAAGGAGTCGGGGGTTCCGCAGAAACGCCAGTAGAGCAGTTCGTTGGTTGAATGGTCATATTTTTGCTCCAGCTGACCCATGAAGTTGTAATATACCCAAACGCCGGTCTTTCTGCCTTGCACATATACACCGCTGGCCGGCCAGCCTGTCCAGATGCTGTCCTTCAGCCCGTTTTTATAAAACCCTTCCACTTCCGCAGAATCATTACAGCCTAATTTACAATAAGGGCCCTGGCGGACCTTCTTATCGGATTTAAGGACATAATAAATCTCCTTGTGTTTCTTGTCCACTACTTTCACAGTTTCCTGGGCTGAAAGACGGACCTGGGCCAAAGTTAGCAGGACCGTTAAACCCAAGTATATCTGAATAAAGTGCCTGGTGTTCATATGATTGATTTTGTTGACTGCGGATTTCATTTTACCATGAATTATAGTTTAGCTATTTTCACTACATATGCCTCCTTCCCGCCACTTATCCGCGCGATATAAACCCCGGCGGACAGCGTGCTGATGTCAATTTGTGTTTTTTGCCCGGAGATTTGGCGGGTGATTAATTCTTGCCCGTTAAGGTTTGAAATTGATAACTGGCTTTTAACTGCTAATTCGGATGTTTCGATGGTCACTTTACCTGATGATGGGTTTGGGTAAATCTTAAAGTGATTTGACGAAGGTAGTACATCAGTCACTCCAAAAGGGTACCCCCCATTCGTGGTTTTTAAAATCACTCCGCTGTCAGCGACAGCATATCCTGTATTGTGGTCAGTAAAATAAACCGAAGTTAGCCATTGAGTTGTTCCGCTTACCTGATCGATCCATGTTGTGCCTCCATCATGGGTGGTTAAAATGGTTCCCTCCTCGCCCAATACATAGCCTGAATTTGCATTGATAAAGTAAGTTGAAAGGAAAAAAGCGGTTGTTCCACTTGGTATTGTACTCCACGATGATCCACCATCCGTGGTTTTTAAAATTAATCCGTGATCACCTGCAACATATCCTGTATTGGCATCGGGAAAATAAACAGATGTTAAGATTCCTATTGTCCCGATTGGATGTGTAGTCCAGGAGGCGCCCCCGTTAATGGTTGTTAAAATGGTTCCATTATAACCCACAGCGCAACCTTTATTTGCATCAGGAAAGCAGACTGAAGTTAATGTATTATTAGTTCCGCTCGACAATGCAGTCCAGGTTGTCCCTCCGTCATTGGTTTTCAAAATGATTCCAAGTCCGCCCACAACATAACCTGTATTGTTGCTGGGAAAACATACGGATATTAAAGTAGTTGTCGCCCCGCTTGACATTGCAGTCCAGGTTGCACCTCCATCGATCGTTTTTAAAAGAGTTCCATCCGCTCCTACCGCAAAACCCGTATTTGAATTGAGGAAACAAATTGAAAATAACGGGTTCAAGGTGCCACTCGATAATAAAGTCCAATTGGTACCTCCATTGATCGTTTTTAAAATGATCCCTTTTTGGTTATCATAATCAATACCCCCAACATATCCTGTATTGGCGTCCGTAAAGCAAATAGAATTTAACCCATAAGTCGTTCCGCTCGATAAAGCAGTCCACTGTGCCATTGCTCCAAACCCCTTGTGGCAAGGTGCTGATGTCCACTTGTGTCTTGGGCAAAGTGATTTGGCGTGTGATTAGCTGCTGACCTCCGAGGTTTGAAATTGATAACTGGCTTTGGGATGTTATGGTTGATGTTTCTATAGTTATTTGTGTGGATGCGGGATTGGGATAAACTGATATCTGTGAATGTTGTGGCTCAATGATACCTGTGGGGTAATCATATTTCATTACAGTGGCTTTTCCGGAATTTCCAAAATCTTTATATGCTACATAAGGCTGACCTGACAGACTGAAGGCAAGGCTTGTATACTGTACAACTCCTGCTGAAAAGCCGGGTGTTCCAACATTTACCCAGTTGGTTCCGTTAAATTTCATTACAGTTGCTTTACCTGAATGCCCTATATCATTATAAGCCACATTGGGTTCACCGGATTGGTCAAATGCAAGACTTGTAAAACCTTCTTCTCCTGCCGAAAAACCGGCATTCCCGACATTCACCCAGTTGGTGCCATCGAATTTCTTTACAGTTGCCTTTTTCGAATTCCCATAATCCTGATAAGCAATATAAGGTGCTCCAAAAGGACTGAACGTAAGGCTTATGTAATCAGCCTGTCCTGCCGAGAAGCCGGCATTTCCAACATTCACCCAGTTAGAGCCGTCAAATTTCATTACGGTTGCTTTCTGAGAGTTACCCCGATCGACATAAGCCACATAAGGCTGACCAGACGGGCTTAATGCAATACTTTTACTATCTGCTTCTCCTGCCGAGAAACCTGCGTTGCCGACAGTCAGCCAAGTAGTTCCATCAAATTTCATAACAGTAGCTTTACTATAATTTAAACCATCAGTATAAGCTACATAAGGTTCCCCGGATGGGCTGAATGCAAGGCTTGTACCACCTGCACTTCCAAGCGAGAACCCGGTATTTCCCACATTCACCCAGTTGGTCCCATCGTATTTCATCACGGTTGCCTTACCCGAAGATCCGGCATCATAATAAGCCACATAAGGTATACCAGACGGGCTGAATGCAAGACTTGTACCAGCTGCTTCACTTGCCGAAAAACCAGCATTTCCAACAATTATCCAGCTGGTTCCGTTAAATTTCATTACCGTTGCTTTATAAGAATTTCCCACATCTGAATAAGCCACATAGGGCTCGCCTGACAGACTGAATGCAAGGCTTGTGTTATAAGCATCTCCCGCCGAGAAACCTGCGTTGCCGACGTTCATCCAGGCAGCATACGAGGGTGAGGAATTGTACCAGCTTTGCTGGGCAGCAGCTACAACCGGAAAAATGAACATTAAAATGTAGAATAGGTTTTTCATAATACTTTCGATTTTAATATGGTGTTGTATTTTACTGCTTAATGAACTTCCCAGTTGCGAGGGTCTTGTCGCTGGTCAACCGCACAAAATAAATTCCATTTGACAAGGTATTGATATCGATTTTCGTCTTGTGCCCGGAGATTTGGAGTGTGATAAGTTCCTGCCCTTCGAGGTTTGAAACTGTTACCTGACTTTGGGTTGGTAATGTTGATGTTTCGATTGTAATTATAGTTGATGCAGGGTTGGGGTATAATGAGAAAGGAGACTCATTGGTAATATTTTGCACACCGATAGCTGAACAAGCTGCTTCAACCTCCTGCTGATTGTTACAACCCGTTGCATTATCGTGAATTTCTATTGTCCCGCCGGGATTCGCTAAATAAGCGCATACACTTTGAACCTCACAAGTTGTTAAACTAGGATTTACGATGATAACTAATGAGTCAATGGAAGAAGCCGCAATATTATTCAAGCCCGATAAACTGCTCAGGCTGTCGTTGTATTGAATAGTTAGCCTTCCCCTGATAGAAGACAGTCCTGACAGACCCGATAAACTTGACAATTCGTTGTTGCCGGTAATATATAACTCCCCTTGAATAGAAGACAGGGATTCAAGTCCCGTTAAACTTTTCAGTGAAAAATAATTGGCTGTTATATTTACAAATCCCCCGACTGAAGTCAGCGAAGCTATCCCTGATAGATTTGTCATTGAATTACAATGCGTTATTGAAAAATTCCCGCCAATAGACGTCAAGGCATTCAGTCCTGAAAGGTTTGTCAGGTATGTGGAATTTATCCATAAGTCCCCTCCAATTGAAGTTAGCGAGTTAAGACCAGTCAATTGTGTAAGATTGGGAAACCAATCAAGGATTTGTAAATATCCACCGATAGAAGTTAGTACACTTAACCCGTTTAAATTATTAATGCTGTCAGTCCCGGTAATTTTAACATTTCCCAGTATGTGTGTACAGTTGGGATAGTTTATCTGAAAGCTGTCTATTTGGGCTTGCCTTGAGAAGGTAATGCCCTGGGGAAGGCAACCCTGCGACAAACCTGCATGTAAAAGGAACAAACTGATTAATAAAAGGAATAA
>JAPLDN010000378.1 GCA_026391755.1 Bacteroidota bacterium | reverse complement strand
TTTTCATACTGAGTCTTTAATACACCTTACACTAAACCCTGTTTTCTCATCACTAAAATTGTTACTCTGTTGCAAGAATTAATCCTGCAACTGATAGCAGGAATAAGAATGTGGTCTTATCATTAATTAGTTTTTCGATTCGTTATTTATCCTTCAAACAGCGAACACTTATATTGCAACAGGATACGCCTGAATGTTTAGAAGACCTTTCCACATCATTATTTTCATAATATAAAACTCGAATAAAATAACAGCCATCATAATCATGACATTTAGTGGAGCTCCACCAGTCGCCTTCTTGCCCAAAACCACTACCATACTTGCGGTCTCCATCCTGGCCCGCCGGTAAAGCTGTAAAACCACTTTCATTGGTTGCGCCGGTATTGGGTTCTTGCCAATGGGAGGTTCCTGTTTCTTTCAGTTTGCCTCCTGCGACTTTCTCACCTCCTAAATAGTTAGTCAGTTTGGTCCATTCGGCATCGGAAGGCAAATGCCATCCGGAAGGGCAGGCTTTAAGTGCCTCTTCATAATAATATAAACAACCATAGGATTCGATTTTAAAGGATATTGTACTTTCAGAAAATTTATACCTGAGATTCTCGGCCATCCAAACCTGCTTGCCGATTTGAACGGTTTTATAACTTTTCCCATCCCGGGAGTCTGTAAAAGAGGCGGTAGACTGAGCGTTTAGGCCAATTGAAATAAACATAAGCGCAATTGTGATTGATACGGATCTGTTGTTCATAATCTCGGTTTTTGTTTTTATTTCATAATATTCTGTTAAAACACATATATCTCTTTGAAGCTGACCCAGGAAGGTGATTTTGTGACGGTTACTTTAATCTGTCTTATGTTGTTTAAATCACTAAAAGTTGCTGAATTGGTCTGGCCATTTTTAGCATAATAGGTTTCAGTTTTTGTTGAAACCAAATTTCCATATTCATCGTAAAAACTGAAATCCATGCTCACCTGTCCTTCCGGTGACATGTTGTTTACCCAGCTTATTTTTGAAATACTATGAGAACCGTTTAATGTCAATTTAATCCACTGAGGAGCAAAACCACCGGCAATCCACTCTGTTTCAACATTTCCATCCACCGCATTTTCACACTTTTTTTCGGACTTGTATTGCTGGCTGCAGGAACATGATGAAATATAAAAAGATTCCATTGGAACAGTTTCCGAACAGACAATTCGAAACCCACGAACACAGCCAGAGCCTTCTGGTCGATCACCATATCGATTGGTAACCTTTAGAAGGGCTTCTTCTTCAAACCATGAACCTCCGCGAACCACACATTCTAGGCTTTCATCGTCGCCTTGCGGATTATAAGTGGGGCTGACTGCAAAGTATTTGCCATTGTATCCATCCCGACACCATTCTTGTACATTGCCGCTCATATCGTAAATTCCTAATTCATTAGGCAGCTTTTCTCCTACAGGGTGAGGAAATATGGAATTGTCTTTATACCAGGCAACTTCATTAATATTATTGCTGCCACTATATTTGTACCCCTTGCTTCGATTCCCCCCTCTGGCGGCATATTCCCATTCAGCCTCAGTGGGCAAACGATAAGATTTTCCTGTTTTGGAGCTTAACCATTTGCAATATTGTTCAGCATCTTTCTCACTAATATTTATCACAGGATCATTGTAATCGGATTTTGTAAGAAGGTATCCATAAGGACCATATTGCCAATTCACCCCTTTTTTTTCCACCAATTCAGAATAATTGGATATCCAGCTGTCGGTTGCTGCAGTATAAGCTGTGGCATCAATAAAATCCTTAAATTGTTTGAAAGTAATTTCAAATTTCCCAATGTAAAAGTCATCTACAGTTACAAAGTGAACCGGCCTTTCTTCTGTTTCATCATTGCAACCCATTTGAAAAGTGCCCCCTTTCACGAAAACCATTTCGACTAAATTGGCCACATGATCCTTGCTGTTTTGTGCTTCAATTATCTGAAAACAAAATGGATCAAGATAAAATAAACCCATCAGGAGGAGCTGGGAAATCCAAATTGTGCATTTATTTTTCATAACGATGTCCTTTTATGGTTTTCATTTACTTACGTATTTCGAAAGCATTGTTAATTAAATAACAAATATAATTATTTATAATAAACTAACAACTACCATACATTTATTTTCAACTAACAGGGATTGAGATCTTCTAACGGAAAATAAGGATGATAATATACTTTGCTTGAAGGGAGTGATACGAACTTCCGACCCCCACGTCCCGAACGTGGTGCGCTAGCCAACTGCGCTACATCCCGAATAATATAGGGCTACAAAGGTAAGAAAAGATTTACGAATTACGAATTACGATGGACGATTTATCAGGCAGCAGGTTTTCCATAAGACCTGGATTTAAGCAGTGATTCAAATAAAATCAGGAAATCATCAATGCCATTTAAACAGCTTCAGTCCTGCTGTGAAGAAAACCACACCGATCACCAACATGATGAGTGTTGGCAGCATTATTTCACCAAACCCGGCCCCTTCGATGAAAATACTCCGCACGCCATCGGCCATCATTGTCAATGGGAATTTCTGAATTACTGGGATACTCCATCCGGGAAAATTATGATATGAAAAGAAGATCCCCGAAAGCACCATCATGGGCATGCTTACCAGGTTGATCAGGCCGTTGCCGATCTCTGTCTTGGCGGTATTGCAGGAAAGAAAAACCGCGATGCCTGCAAAGGCAATATTCCCTGAAATGAAAAACAGGATCAGGGCGGGCACGCTACCCTGTATGGTAATATGGAAAACAAGCCATGCAAAGAGAAAAAGCAATCCGGATTCTACAAAATTCATTGCAATCCTCACGGTGATCAGGGCCACCAGGAAGTTCGAACGTTTCATCGGGGTTGCTATCATCCTGCGGAGCAACTTTTTGGATCGTTTCTCAATAATATCATAACTCACCCCCCACATGCACGACATCATGACGCCCATGCAGATCAGTCCGGGCACCAGGAAATCGATATACCGGGTCCCCGTTACATCAAGCGGCCGGATCTCCGTCTCGGAAGATTTGATAATAAGATCAGGATCCTTCATCAGCTTTGAAAACTTCAGGTAAGTAAGCTGCGCATCAGGGTTCATGGGGTCGAATTGATATTGAATTTTTGCGTTCGATTCATCCATCACGAGATTAAGATTTCCGCGTTTCAGCATCACCATCGCCTTTTTCCAGCTCATGTCCCTGAAAATATATCTTGTGCCTCCCAGCTTTTCGTCAGGAACGGTAAGTTCACGCGAAAGCGAGCCGTCTTTACCCACTCTTAATTCAGCCTTGTTCCTGAGCAGGAAAGTCTGAATAAGCGAGATGCTGTCGGAGGGAGCATGAACAAGATGGTTGCGGCCTATCACTGCGATGGTCACGGTCACATCCTTTTTCTTTGTAAACGCCACCCCCAGCCCAAGCGACATCAGGATGGGAAAGACAATGCCCCAGAAAAGCACGGCAGGCTCACGCAGGAGTTCGCGGGCATTCGCAAGTATCAGTTGCCAGAGCTGGCTGTTTTTCAACTTATTCATTCAAATGTCGTCCCGTCAGTTCTATAAACAATTCATCGAGGTTCCTAGGCGGCCCCTTGTATTCCTGTTTTTCTTCTATGTCGGCGGATGACTTCCCCAGCAGGTCACGCAAAGTCCCTTCTTTCAATATGGTCCCGTGGTCCATGATCACGATGTAATCGCATAGCTGCTCCGCTTCTTCCATATAATGCGTAGTGAGTATGAGAGATGTGGCCGAGGCGTCTTTCAGTTTCTTAAGTATCATCCACACTTCCCTTCGGGCCTGTGGATCCAGTCCTGTAGTAGGTTCATCGAGAAGCAGTATCCTGGGCTTGTTCAGAAGTGCCACACCCAGGGCAAGCCGCTGGCGCTGTCCGCCCGAAAGATTAACCACATAAGCCTGCCGCTTTTCTTCAAGCCCGACCAGGTTCATCACCTCTTCACAACGTTCGGCGCCCAGCCCGAAAAAACTTGCGAATAGCCTCAGGGTCTCAAACAGCCTGAGCTTGTCGATAAAACGTGTTTCCTGCAGGGAAAGACCGATGATCCTGCGGAATTCCTTTTCGTTTCCCTTCCAGGGTTTCCCGCTTATCAGGATTTCACCTTTGTCGGGTTTCTGTATCCCTTCGATCATTTCAACCAAAGTGGTCTTCCCTGCACCATTCGGGCCCAACAGAGCAATAAACTGAGAAGGAAGGATCTCAAGGTCGATCCCTCTCACGGCATGTACCGATTTAAAGGATTTATGCACATTTTTTACCTGTATGATCGCTTCCAGTTTCATTTCCTCCCTTTATTCTTAGTCGCCGGTTTCACCTCGGTCCTGGCAGGATACACCATCTCTTTCACAAGCCCTTCTTTCCACCTGGCTTCCAGTATCCTGTATGGATAGCGCATGATAAGCTGGCGTGAGTTCGGGCAATCGGTCCTGTGTATTTTCACCCCCTGGTAAACACTAACAAATGCAAAGATCTTATTCCCGGGGACAGGTCTGCAGCATTTTGCAAACTGGTAGTGATAGGATTCACTGCTGTTATCGATTATCAGGAATTCCTTGTCGCCCGCTACCACTTTTGACATGGTTTCGGGGAATTGCTCTTCGGTTGAACGGGCAACGGCCGGGGTAACCGGTTTTTGCTCCATCAGCATTTTCTTGATCTTCATTTGATCAAGTTTCCCTTCCCCGAATTTCTGGTAAAGTTCCAGGTAATTCTCGCATTCAAAGGCATCAACCAGCTTTTGGATCACAAGATCCGAGAACTACATTTCCAGCTGCAGCACCTTGTTCTTAATGATCTCCTTGCCAAGGTCTGCATCTTTATACTGCTCCATTTTTAGCGCATGCTTCACCCGGGCTATATTCCGCGGACTGCGCACGAACTCCAGCCAGCCCGAATTCGGTTTCTGGTTCTTGGATGTAAGGATCTTCACCGTGTCGCCGTTCCTGAGGGTATGCTTCAGGGGTACGATCTTCCCGTTCACAAGGGCCCCTGTGCATGTATGACCTATGGTCGTATGGACTTCGAATGCAAAATCGAGCACAGTGTAACCGTTTTTAAGCCTTTTAAGGTCTCCTTTGGGAGTAAAAATGAAGATCTCATCGGAATACAGGGCCCGCTTCTCTTTAGTGGTTGTAACACCCTGGTTGTTCACAGGTGTTTCAAGCATCTCCCTGATCGCTGTGAAGAGATCGGTTTCCCCTCCCCCTTTTTCCCCTGCCTTATATTTCCAGTGGGCGGCAACTCCTTTCTCGGCAACCTCATCCATACGCCTGGTACGTATCTGCACCTCCACCCATCGTCCGTCGGGGCCTATCACGGTAGAATGCAGAGACTCGTAGCCTGTCGACTTGGGAAACGATATCCAGTCGCGCAAACGACGGGGATTGGGAGTATAGATATCGGTAACCAGGGAATATATTTTCCAGCAGTCGGCTTTCTCGCTTTCCACAATTCCGTTTAAAATAATCCTGATCGCAAAGAGGTCGTACACCTTTTCAAACTCCACTTTCTGGGCCTGCATTTTCCGGTAGATGGAAGGGATCGATTTGGTGCGTCTCCTGATCTCGCAGTCAAAGCCGTGTTCCTTTAAAGTTTCTTCTATAGGGCGGATGAAATCACGGCTAAACTTGTCGCGGTCGGCATGCGTTTCGGCCAGTTTTTGCTCAACAAACTGGAAAATATCAGGTTTGGAATAACGCATGATGCGCTCCTCAAATTCGGTTTTCAGCTTGTAAAGCCCTATGCGGTGGGTTATCGGGAGATACAGCATGGCTGCTTCTTTCAGAATTTCGGTCTGCTGTACCTCGCCGGTTTCTTCGATATGCCTTAAGGCATGAAGTTTCTGGGCAATGCGGATAAGGATAACCCTGATATCATCAGAACTGGTAAGAAGCAACTTGATGAAATTTTCAACATTTGTGTGAGCTTTACGCGTATCAAAGCGATCTATTTTCTGAAGCCCCATGAGCAGGGTGGCAACCCCGGGGCCGTATTCTGAAACAAGCTTCTCCAGGTTTATTTTTCCTTTGTCAAATAAATCCTTGAGCATCACAGCGACCATGGTTTCAGCATCCTGGTCCATTTCACACAACAGGATGTAAGAGATCTCGCAGGAAGCCTCCGGCAGGGACGGGAATTCAGACCTGACAGTATCCTGGTTGATAAATGAAAGCGTTTTTTCAAGAAGGGGCTTCCCTTCCGAAAGGCGTGCATCGGTTATCAGGTTTTGCCAATGTAAACCGTAAACGGTATCTTGATCCTTTTCATTCATCCGGTTTGCAAAATTAGATGATTTTGATGCCAGATAATTTCTTTTTATTAAAATTGTTTCTAAATTAGTTGCCGGATAATTTAGATTTATGTTTCGTATTGAAAGTAAGATAGATACATCTTCCCCTGATTTTTTAAAAAACAAGGAAGAATACAAGAAGGTCCTGAACACATACAGTCAGACCCTTGAGAAGGTCAGGGAAGGCGGCCCCGAACAGGCAGTCAAACGCCATAAGGATAGGGGGAAATTACTGGCCAGGGAAAGGATAGACCTGCTGGTCGACAGGAATACGCCATTCCTTGAATTATCGGCTCTTGCCGCTTTCGAACTCTACAATAATGAATTTCCTTCGGCCGGCATTATTACCGGTATAGGTGTGATCCATGGCAAGGAAACCATGATAGTGGCCAACGATGCCACTGTTAAAGGCGGAACTTATATAAAAGAGAGCATCAAGAAGCATGTGCGTGCCCAGGAGATCGCGATGGAAAATCGCCTCCCCTGTGTTTACCTCGTCGATTCCGGTGGTGTATTCCTTCCCGAGCAGGCACAGGTGTTTCCCGACAAATACGATTTCGGCCGTTTCTTTTTTAACCAGGCCCGGCTTTCAGCTAAGGGAATTCCGCAGATCGCCGTGGTGATGGGTTTATGTACCGCAGGAGGAGCTTACGTTCCGGCGATGAGCGATGAAACCATTATTGTCAGAAAGCAGGGGACTATTTTTATAGGAGGTCCTCCTCTTGTAAAAGCGGCCACCGGGGAAGAAGTCAGCGCCGAAGACCTGGGAGGGGCCGAAATGCATACAAGTATTTCAGGGGTGGCGGACCATTTGGCCATGAACGATGTCCATGCCCTCCAGATCTGCAGGAATATTTTTGAATCCATCAGCAGGAAGGAGTTCCAGGAACTTCAGATGCAGGAGGTCCGGGAACCTTTTTATCCTGCGGATGAGCTTTATGGCATACTCCCTCTTGACCTGAAGAAACCAGTGGATTCCAGGGAGATCATCGCCAGGATAGTCGACGGAAGCCTGTTCCATGAGTTCAAGGCAAGATATGCCCCCACCCTGGTCACGGGCTTTGCGCACATCATGGGATTTCCTGTTGGCATACTGGCCAATAACGGTGTGCTTTTCGGGGAGACTGCATTAAAAGGGGCCCACTTTGTGGAACTATGTACTTCGAGGAATATTCCCCTGCTGTTCATGCAGAACATCACCGGCTTCATCGTAGGCAGGCAATATGAACGTGCCGGCATCGCCCGTGACGGGGCCAAGTTCGTCCATGCGGTCGCCAATGCCAATGTGCCTAAGTTCACTGTGATCTTCGGAGGATCTTTCGGGGCCGGGAACTACGCCATGGCAGGAAGGGCCTATGAACCGAGATTCCTATGGATGTACCCCAGCTCGAAGATATCGGTCATGGGGGGAGAACAGGCGGCCAATGTGCTGATCACGGTGAAAGAAGACCAGCTGCGTGCACAGGGGAAAACGCTATCCGCCGACGAGAGACAAAAAATGCTTGATACTATCCTGCAGAAATACGAGCATGAGGGCTCGGCATATTACAGCACCGCCAGGCTTTGGGACGACGGTATCATTGATCCCGCCGACACCCGCAAAGTGCTGGCCATGGCCATTGCCATTTCTCAGAATAAAAAATATGAAAAGACCGAATACGGGGTGTTCCGAATGTAGGCTGGATGACTGGATAGCTGGATGACCGGATAGCTGGGTAACTGGATAACTGGATAGCTGGATGGATGATAAAAGAATTGCTGAAAACATTAAGAGATGAATATATACAAAACGATTGAAACTTTTACTGCGGATGGCGTGCTCACAATACGCCTGAACAGGCCCGAAAAACATAATGCTTTCAACGAAACCATGCTGCAGGAACTTACGGGGATTTTCGGTTCGCTGCAGATCATGGCCGATGTGGTTTGCGTTGTGCTTCGCGGAAACGGAAAAAGTTTCTGTGCAGGGGTTGACCTGAACTGGATGAAAGATGTTGCAGGCAACTCGTTTGAGAAAAACTACAAGGAAAGCCTTTACCTGGCCGAGTGTTTTTATACTATTTACAGCTGCCCTAAACCTACTGTTGCCATCGCTCATGGCTCAGTGCTGGGAGGTGCCAACGGATTGCTTTCGGCCTGCGATATGGCGTATTGCAGTGATGATGCTGTGTTTTCCCTTTCGGAAGTAAAGATCGGCATTGTCCCGGCCTGTATCTCCCCTTATGTTATCAAGAGGGTTGGCGAATACGGCGCCAGGGAACTAATGCTGACAGGCAGGAGAATTTCAGGGATGGAAGCCGAAAAGTATGGTCTTGTAAACCGTTCCCTGCCGGCCTCAGAACTTGATTCATTTGTACAAACCATCATTGACCAGCTGAAAAGCAGCGGCCCGGCTGCGATGAGCCATTGCAAGACCCTTATCGACAAGGTCTCCAACAGCCTGACGTTGAAAGAAGCCATTGACTATACAGCCAGGATGATTGCAGAGATCAGGGCGTCGGAAGAAGGTCAGGAGGGGATGAATGCATTCCTTGAAAAACGAAAACCGAATTGGGTGAAAGGATGACAGATGACAGATGACGGATGATAGATATCTGATATCTGACATCAGTCATCTGCAATCAAAATAAAAAGGATGAAACAAATACAAAAGATACTGATCGCCAACCGCGGCGAGATCGCCTGCCGGATCATTCGTACGGCAAAGAAGATGGGGATAAAAACCGTGGCGGTTTACTCTGAGATCGATCACGATTCACTGCATGTGAGCCATGCGGATGAGGCTTTCTGCATAGGGCATTCCGAACTCAGCGAAACCTACCTGAATATTGAGAAGATCGTTGAAACTGCGAAGAAGGCAAAAGCCGGCGCCATTCATCCCGGTTATGGTTTTCTTGCCGAGAACCCGCTGTTTGTGCAGGCCTGCAAAGATGCCGGCATCATTTTCATTGGCCCTGATGCAAGGGCGATGAAGATCATGGGAAACAAAATAGAAGCCAGGAATTTCGCCAAAAAGATCAATGTCCCGATAACTGAAGGCATTACCGGCAGTGCAAAAGAACTCATTGAGACCGCACCAAAAATCGGCTTCCCCGTTTTGCTGAAAGCTGCTGCAGGGGGCGGCGGAAAAGGAATGCGCATTGTACATAAAGCCTCTGAATTGGAAGAAGCCATTGAAAGCACGGCAAGGCAGGCCAAAGCCTATTTCGGTGATGAAACGGTATACATTGAAAAGTATATTGCAGAACCCCGTCATATTGAAGTGCAGATCCTCGGAGATGCATACGGGAACGTGATCCATCTTTTCGAGAGGGAATGTTCTATACAGAGACGTTATCAGAAAATTATCGAAGAATCGCCCTCCCCCACCCTGAGCCCTGAGGTCCGCATGAAAATGGGAGAAGCCGCAGTAAGGATAGGAAAAGAAGCCGGCTATTCATCTGCAGGTACGATAGAATTCCTGGTTGACAAGCATCTGGATTTCTATTTCCTCGAGATGAATACCCGCATACAGGTTGAGCATCCCGTAACCGAGATGGTGACTGGCATCGATATAGTTGAAGAGCAGATTTTAATTGCTTCGGGGCATACGTTAAGGATAAAGCAGGAGGAAGTACGGCAGAAAGGGCATGCCATAGAATGCAGGATCTATGCCGAGGACCCTTCGAACAACTTCCAGCCTTCGCCCGGGAATATGAGCCTGTACAAGGAACCAGGGATACCAGGGATCAGGATCGACACAGGGATCGTTGCAGGAACGGAAATTAAAAGTTTTTTCGACCCCATGATTTGCAAACTCGTGGTTTGGGGAGAAGACAGGGAAGAATCATCGAGGATCATGGTGAGCGCATTGCAGGATTATATTATTCACGGCATAAAGACCAACATTTCCTTTCTGATTACTTTGCTGCAGAATGAAGCATTTGTTTCCAATACCATTTCGACAAGGTTCTGCGATGAGCATTTGCAGAGCCTGATACAAGGGATGGAAGCAGAAAAAGAAAAGTTCCCATTGTACGTCCCCCTGGCTGGTTACCTTATGGCAAGCCTTACCAATTCACTGGCAGCCGGCTGCGGTAGTACGGGGGTATGGCAGCAGATAGGGTATTGGCGCAACCTGATGAAAATAGTATTGAAATCCGACAACAGGGAAATTGCAGTGAGGGTCAGCCGTAAGGGAAAGGATATCTTCATCTTTGAGATCTTTGGAGAATCATACCATTGCAATATCGACAGCTGGGAAAATAACCGCATGGCCTGTACCATCAATGGGCACGACCATGTGGTATTCGTGTCGGAGGACAAGGGCGACCATGCCTGGGTGAATGCAGGGGGATTCCTGTATTCCATGCAAAGGGCAGATATTTTGACCGAAGCTGTTTCTGCTGCATCATTCGACGCTTTGGGCCTGGAGGGAGGCCATATCACTTCCCCGATGCCCGGCAAAGTCATCAGGATCAATGTAAATCCAGGTGAAGAAGTGAAGAAAGGCAAGGTTCTGCTAATCATTGAAGCCATGAAAATGGAAAACATGATCACTGCCCCGGCCGACGGGATTGTGAAAAAAGTGAATGTAAAACTGAACCAGATGGTGGAGACCAGCACAGCCCTGGTGGATGTGGAGAAGGATGCGGGATAAGTGATGCGGGATGCAGGATATGGGATCCTAAACAGTTTTCCTGCTCATGGCTCATGGCTCATCGCTCATGGCTCATGGCTCCCGGTTCCCTGGTCACGAAATGAATAAAATAAATTAATAAAACACGAAGCAATGAATTATCCGAAAAAAGTAACATTGGGAGATATCACGGTAAGGGACGGGTTTCAGCATGAAGAGACGTTCATCCCTACCGAAGCCAAGTTATGGCTTGCCGAACAGCTCATATTAGCCGGATACAGGCATATTGAACTGACCAATCTCGGGAACCCGCAGGGGATGCCTCAGTTCAAAGATTCCGATATGCTGCTGAAGGGTATCCGCACCAGCAGGAAAGTTGCGCATCTTATCGACTCGGTGTCAATCACGGCTATCACCATCCGCGAGAAAGCCATAGAAAGGGCGATACAGGCCAGGAAAGAAGGCTGGGGGCCCAATCGTATACTGCTGATGGTATCTACCAGCGAATCGCATCATAAGAAGAATTCGGGCCTTTCACTGGCCGAATACTGGGCGATGGCCGAAAAGTGGATTCCGCTTGCCAGGGAAGCGGGCCTTAAAGTCAACGGCACGGTAAGCACTATCTGGGGCTGCCCCATCGAAGGGCCTACCGAGATGAGTAAGGCCATCGACTTTGCAAAACGCTGGTTTGAGATAGGCGCTAACGATGTCGAACATGCCGATCATGATGGCAGCGCTTCCCCCGACAGGGTTTACAAGTATTATTCCATGCTGCTTGATGCCATCCCAAGGCCCGAGAAGCAGATCGTGCATTTTCATACGACACGCGGCTGGGGCCTGGCTAATGTACTTGCAGCCCTCCAGGCAGGAATGGTCAATTTCGAGTCGACCATGGGCGGAATCGGCGGTCAGCCGGCTAATTTCGTAAGCGGGGTCCCCGTGAGCGGTACAGGAAGTTATTATTACAAAGACCCGAATATCACCGGGCTTGTTTCAACTGAGGATATGGTTGTGATGATGGACGAGATGGGCATCGACACCCAGCTCGACGTGGACAAGGTGCTTGAGATCGGGAGCATGGTCGAGCGTATCGTCGGACGACGGCTGCGGTCAGAATCGATCAGGAACGGGAGGATACCGAAGGATATGACGGGAAGAGGATAATATACAAATTACGAATTATGAGTGACGAATGAAAATCATCGAATCACCAAGGGAGGGCATGCAGGGGCTGGAGCGTTTTATACCCACGGCACATAAGGTGGAGTACATCAACGCCTTGCTGAAAGTGGGCTTCGACACAGTTGAAATTGGAAGCAGCGTTTCTCCGACAGCCGTTCCCCTGATGAGCGACAGCATGGAAGTCCTTGACAGGCTTGACTTTTCGACAAACAAGTCCAAACTCATGATGCTGGTGGTAAATAAAAAA
>JAPLDN010000007.1 GCA_026391755.1 Bacteroidota bacterium | reverse complement strand
ATATATATATATCATTGTATATATCTGATTATTAAATATCTTACCTGGCCTGTCATGGTCGGCTTGGGATGGTTATTTTCGTCGGCTTGTCGAGTATAATAACAAGCAGATTAAAATTATGACTAAATTTGTTTACTCCCTATCTCTCCGCAATCTTCATATAAGCCGCTTGATCGCGGCATATAATTTTTAATATATGATTGATCAGGAAAGGATCCATCGTTACAACAATACTCCTCCTGGTCCAGGACCTGTTATCTACTGGATGCAAAGGGACCAGAGAATAATGGATAACCGGGCTCTCGTTTATGCACAAAAGAAAGCTATTGAGAAACGGCAGCCGCTGCTTGTAGTTTTCTGCCTTCTTCCGGAGTTCCTCGATGCAACCGGACTGCAATTTCAATTTATGCTGAAAGGCTTGAATGAGGTGTTAGCCAGCCTTGGGAAAAAGAATATCAGCCTGCTGATACTTAAAGGTGAACCCGACCAGATCATTCCTGAATTGGTCAGGCGCCATGATGCAGGATTGCTTGTCAGCGATTTCAATCCATTAAGGATAGTTCAGGGCTGGAAAAATGTCATTATGAAGCAGCTTAATACTGCCTTTCATGAAGTGGATGCACACAATATTATCCCAGCAAGGTTCATCTCAAAAAAAGCTGAATTCAGCGCATTTACCCTAAGGCGTAAAATTGAGAAAACTCTTGATACTTTTATTCCGGAAGAGATCCCTCAACTTGTTAACCATCCTTTTACACAGCAAAAAGCATGGATCGAGAATGATGCATTCCTCTCTTTATTATACAAACCTGAAAAGGATTTTCCTTCTTCACAGTCCGGGCAGAATATCTCCTGGATCAAACCCGGCGAGATAGCAGCAATGGGGGCAATGAAACAATTCATTTGCCAGGGAATTGATGAATACAGCATTCTCAGAAATGATCCAAATGAACCAGGGCAATCGGGCCTCTCGCCTTATCTCCATTTCGGGCAGCTTTCTGCTGAACGTATCGCCCTTGAGGCAAAAAAATCAGATGCTTCGACAGGGTCAAAGAAAGCCTTCCTCGAGGAACTTATTGTAAGAAGGGAATTGGCCGATAATTTTTGCTTGTACAATCCTGCATATGATTCCTTTGAAGGATTTCATTCATGGGCAAAATCCACCCTGAACAAACACCGGGGCGACATCAGGGAATTTCTCTATGAGCTGCCTGTCTTTGAATTAGCCAAAACACATGACCCCTTGTGGAATGCTGCTCAAAAAGAAATGCTTTCTACCGGGAAAATGCATGGTTTTATGAGAATGTACTGGGCAAAAAAAATACTGGGATGGACCGCTTCGCCCGAAGAAGCCATGGCTGTAGCAATCTACCTGAATGATAAATATGAGCTTGATGGCAGGGATCCGAATGGCTACGCTGGCATTGCATGGTCTATTGGCGGGGTTCATGACCGTCCATGGGGGGAGCGCCCTGTCTTTGGAACTATAAGGTACATGAATTTCCAGGGTTGCCGCAGGAAATTTAATGTTGACAAGTATATACAAGCCTGGACCTGATTATTCCACCGAAAGGTTTACTAAAAGCAGATGAAAATAATGACTAAATTTGTCAACTCCATGGATGATCGCATCTCCAGGGTTGTACTGTCAAAGGGTCAATCAATGTTTTTTTAACTCTCTTTCCATGAAATCCTCAGTGTTTACAGTGTTTCTCTTTATGATGGTAATAATCCTTGGTTCCTGCCATCATAATGCAGACCTTTCCATTGCACCTCCAAAGCCTCCCCCTCCCGGGCCGGAGTTTAAATGTTCGCATGACACCATTTATTTTCAGAACTCGGTTTTACCTGTTATCCTCTCCGGTTGTGCTAAAACAGGATGCCATGACGAAGCAACTCATAAAGCAGGTCACAATCTTACCAATTATTCGGGGATAATATCTCTTGTAACACCATTTGATCCGCAGAGCAGTATACTTTATACTGTACTGTTCAGTAACTCTCAGAAAAGGATGCCTCCGAACTCCCCGTTTTCAATGGATCAAAAAAGTATTGTTTACTGGTGGATTGCCCAGGGCGCTTATAATAACAGATGCGATTCGGCTGGCTGCGACTCAACGAACGTAACTTACACATCATCGATATATCCTATCACCCAGGCCTGGTGTGTCGGATGCCATGGAGGTTCCTCGCCTGCAAACGGTCAGGCACTTGAAACATATGACGAGGTTGTGGCCTGTGCCAACAGCAACAGGCTGATGGGCGCCCTGCATCATGACGCAGGGTTTTACCCCATGCCAAAAGGAGGAACGATGCTGCCTCCCTGCGAAATTAATTTGTTTCAGAAATGGATCAATCTTGGTAAACCATAATCAAACATAACCATTGTAAAATGAAAAAAATAATAAGTGGCATCTTCATATT
>JAPLDN010000097.1 GCA_026391755.1 Bacteroidota bacterium | reverse complement strand
TCAATCAATTCATGAACTACAGGAACGACAGTATGTTAATTAATAATGACCACAACTGCTATACATCGTTCTCATCAGCCAGGTTTTCCTGGATGGGGGTGAAGAACCTTACGCTCAGGCCGGGTGTTGATTATACCTACGATTATGTGAAATCGGATTCATATTCAGGAATAAAAACAAGAAATACGCTTGGGCTGTATCTTGAAGTAGCATACAAGTTCAACGACCATGTTAAATCCCAATTGATCCTGCGTGAAGATTATCTTGACGGGGCATTTATGCCCTTCGTCCCGACCCTGGGTCTTGAATACAAACCCTTCAATAAAATAAATCTCTATCTGAATGCAAATGTTTCCAGGAATTACCGCTACCCGACCCTGAATGATCTGTACTGGGAATACTGGGGAAACCCAGACCTGAAACCTGAATATGATAACGGGCTTGAAGGAGGAATTACTTATAATTATCCATCCCAAAACGGGAAATTTTTTATTGAAACAGCTGTTTCGGGATATTATTCCTGGATGTACGACATGATCGTCTGGAGCCCTGTCCCTTTCAATCCTTCAGTATGGAAACCCCAGAATGTTAGTGAAGTGAACGCCAGAGGAATCGAAGTAAGCCTGAACCTGAGATGGAAGATCAGCAAACTTCAGATCACTTCATCAAACAATTACACATTTTGCAGATCAACATACGAGAAAACAAGCTCACCCGAAGATCAGTCCCTCGGCAAACAAATCATATATATACCCGAAAGTACATATAACGGAACTTTGAACCTCAATTGCTGGAATTTCATCCTCGGGTACAATCTTACTTTTGTTAATAAAAGATACACAACGCCTAATAATCAGGATTATATGCCCGCATATTCGTTGTCGAATATTATTTTTGGCAAGTCATTCAATTTGCATACTTTTGTAATATCTTTACAGGTGAAGGTCAATAACCTTTTTGATGTTGACTACCAAAGTGTAAAGAACTGGCCGATGCCAGGAAGAAATTATTCATTAACCGCGAGATTTGAATTTAAAAAATAAGGTAATAAAAAGGATTAACATACATAACCGGAAATCAGGCTATAAGCTTATTTTATTTATTGGCCTGATAATGTATTTCCTTTCAGCTTGTTCAAAGGAGCCCATTCGTGAAGTCACAACTCCTCCGGTAAATCCACCCTCAGACACATCGAAAGCTGCATACAAAAATGGGGTTTTCATAATAAATGAAGGCAATTACAACTGGGCAAACGCATCAGTGACTTTCATCGATAATAAAAGCGATCAGGTATACCAGGACATTTTCATGAAAGCCAACAGCAGGGGGCTTGGGGATGTTGCACAATCGATGAAAGTTTCAGGGGATAAGGGTTTTATCATCGTAAACAATAGTGATAAGATCGAAGTGGTTTCATTGAAGGACTTTAAAACTATAAAATCAATTACAGGGTTCAGTTCACCCAGGTATATTGAGTTTGTTGATACTTCTAAGGCATATGTCACAAATATGAGAAGGAATATCTCAATTGTTGACCTGAAAACTCTAACAATCGTTAAAAATATTCCGACGCCTTACTGGACTGAAAGCCTGGTCCGTTTCGGGCAGTTCATGTTCGTTACCTGTATCGGGAGTTTTAATGTACCTACTGCCGACCGCAAATCCCAGGTTTATATTATCGACACCAGAACTGATGTGATTGTTGACAGCCTTCTTTTAGGTAAGGAGCCGGTAAGCATAACGGTTGACCGTAAAAACAAAATATGGGTTATCTGCACAGGCGGATATGATAATTATGAAGCACCAACACTGCAGCGAATTGATCCGGTCCTGAATATCGTAGATAAAATCTTTACTTTCCCCGTTCAGCAGGGCGTTCCCAGTCGTCTCTGTATGAACCCTACCCAGGATACCTTATATTATATTTATAATGGAGTTTATCAGATGGCGGCCGGTGCAAGCGAACTGCCTGCAACAGCTCTTATCCCCGCTAACGGACACCTGTTCTACGGCCTTGGCATCCATCCTGTGACCGGAAGCGATGCGATTGACTACGTACAATCGGGTAAAGTATTCAAATGCAGCCAGGCCGGCGGACAAGTCCTTGAAACGTATACTGCAGGCCGGATCCCGGGTTCTTTCTGCTTTACAACATCTGCTAAAAAATAATTCAGCTCAGCTCTTTTAATAGTTCCCTGAACTCACTAAGTATCATCGCAGTAGCTCCCCATATAATATTCCTGTTGATATAATAACAGGGAAAATCAGCTGAAAGCCCAATAAACAGCTTGACCCGTTTGGTCTGCACATTCTTGTCATCAAGAAAATCGGCCAGGCTCACTTCTATGATTTCATCAACTTCCCTTGGCTCCTTTTTAAATTTCGGACGCTGGTCCGACCAGGCAATAACAGGTGTTACAATATAATTACTGGGAGGGATGTATAATGGAGTTAATATGCCCATGATATTTACTGCGGATGGATCTATCCCGACCTCTTCCTTTGCTTCCCTGACTGCAGTCTTTATGAGGTCCCTGTCGGTATTCTCAAATTTCCCGCCCGGAAGGCTTATCTGGCCGGAATGAACACCTGTATAATCGGGTCGCTTCATCAGAACAAAATAAATATCCTCTTTATAAGGATAAAGCAGAATGAGCACGCCGCTGGGTTTGGCTGAAGACAGTTTGGCTGTCCTGAATGGAAATTTCATCCGCTTCCTGCTTGCCATGAGCAGTTGAGAATCAAGGCCAGGAAGCGGTTTCCTCAAGCGCTCTGAGAGTTTTTGAGTATAATGATGAAAATTATTCATTCTGTATGCAAAAATAAATGATGGAACCTTTGGTTTAAATATTATTATTAATATTGTAAAGGAATTTCTTCGTTATGACAAAAGAAAAAAT
>JAPLDN010000020.1 GCA_026391755.1 Bacteroidota bacterium | reverse complement strand
GGGGTTATTCATCGCGGTACTAATAAACCTAAGGAAGAAGTAGCAAAGGATATCTGGGATATTATTTCCAAAAAATGAAACGATTCCTGCTCATAGCATCTGTTCTCCTTTCAGGCATATATTCATCGGCCCAGGAAATGAATTGCACTGTAAGCGTCTCAGCCCAGCAGATCGAAGGTACCGATAAACGTGTTTTTGAAACCCTGCAAAACGCCATTTATGAGTTTATAAACAACCGTAAATGGTCAAATTACAACTTCAAAATTGAAGAAAGGATAGAATGCACTTTCCTTATTACCGTGAATAACCGTCTTGCAGCTGATGAATTTACTGGTAATATTAATCTTGTACTAAGGCGTCCTGTGCTTAATTCAGCATATAATACCGTTTTGCTGAACTATATTGATAAGGGATTTCAATTCCACTATACCGAGTTCCAGCCGCTCGATTATTCCGACGGTACCTTTAGCTCAAACCTTACCTCAGTCCTGGCATTTTATACTTATATGTACCTTGGATTGTACTTTGATTCATTCTCTCAAAATGGCGGACAGGCCTTCCTTGTCAAGGCCCAGCAGGTTGTCACCACGGCTCAGAATGCAAATGAACCAGGCTGGAAAGCTTTTGACGGAACACGGAACCGTTACTGGATGGTAGAGAATTTTCTCAATCCAAGCAATTCGGAATTAAGGGATTTTTATTATAAATTTCACCGCCTTGGCCTTGACCAGATGTATGAAAAAGTTGACGGCGGAAGGGAAAACTGTACCCAAAGCCTTGAGGGGATTAAGACGCTATATAATGCTAAACCTGAACTTTTTGCGATTCAGCTGCTCACCGATGCCAAACGTGATGAATTTATCAATGTCTATTCCGACCAAAAAGTTCCTCCTTCTGAAAAAGCAACTGTAGTGAACATTTTTAAGGAGTTGGATCCTGCTAACGGATCAAAATACCAGGCAATTCTGGAAAACAGATAATTTTTCTTATTTAATTGCGACAATGCTCAGGAAGCTGTCGATTGATAACTATATTCTTATCCATGACATGGAGATAGAATTATATCCGGGATTATCGGTTGTGACCGGTGAAACCGGATCAGGCAAATCAATCTTGCTGGGAGCATTAAGCCTGATCCTCGGGCAGAGGGCCGATACATCTTCATTGCTTGATAAAAGCGGGAAGTGCATTGTCGAAGGCATTTTCCAAATCAACGGATATGGGCTCGAACAGTTTTTTGCACTTCATGATCTTGATTATGATGACACTACAGTCCTTCGAAGGGAGATCAACCAAAACGGGAAATCAAGGGCTTTTATCAACGACACCCCTGTTAATTTAACCCTCCTGAAAGAGTTGGGTGATAAACTGGTGAATATTCATTCCCAGAATTCAGTAATAACTCTGAATGATGCTGATTTTCAGATGGCTATATTAGACAGCTATGCAGGGCAAACCGAAGTGTTCAAAGGGTATCAGCTAGGTTTCAGACGTTATTCCCAGATGAAAAGGGAGTTGGAGGACTATAAAATTACAGAAGCAAGATCAAAAGGAGAGCTTGATTATTACCGCTTTCTTCTGGAAGAGCTTGTCAAAGCAAGTCTCAAGGAAGGTGAACAGGAGGAATCGGAACAAAGGCTTGATATTCTTTCACATACCGAAGAAATTAAAGGTAGTTTATTTGCAGCTGCAGAAAAAGTTGGCAGAGCAGAGATAAATATTCTGTCCATGCTGAATGAAGTGATCGCCGGCTTGCTTACTGCTTCAAAATTCCATCCTGCTATTGAAGAACTAACTTCCAGACTTAAAAATGACCAGATTGACATTAAGGATATACTCAAGGAAATAGAGAAACTCGAAGAAGAGGTTCAATTTGATCCTGAAGAAATCCAAAGACTTACCCAGAGGATGGACCTTATTTACAGGCTTGAGAAGAAACACTCATCACCTAATGTGGGAGAACTTTTAAAGCTTATAAAAAACATTGAGAATAAGCTTAATGAAGATGATAACCTCGAGTTAAAGATTAAGTCAATTGAAGCTGAGCTGGAGCAGATTTATCAAAAGCTCATGCAGGAGGCTATACTTATTTCAAAGGCCAGGAAAACCGCGAAACCCGAATTTGAAAAGGAGATAGAAAGCCGTCTCTCCCAACTCGGTATGCCGGCTTCAAAGTTCATTGTCGACATTATTTCGAACAAAGAACCCGGAACCGGCGGGCTGGATGAAGTTAAATTCCTGTTTTCGGCAAATAAAGGCATTGCTGCAAATGAGGTTTCAAAAGTAGCTTCCGGGGGTGAGCTTTCGCGTTTGATGTTGACAGTCAAGTCGATGGTCAGCCGGAAGAACCTTTTACCAACTATCATCTTTGATGAAATTGATAATGGCGTATCAGGAGATATTGCCGGCAAAGTGGGTGCGATTCTTAAGAAGATGTCGGCAGAAATGCAGGTGATCGTCATCACCCATTTACCCCAGATCGCTGGCAAAGGAGAGCATCATTATAACGTATACAAATCGGAAGGCATAGATATTACCACTACCCTTATGAGGAAACTTAAAAACAGCGAAAGGGTTGAGGAGATTGCCAGGATGATGAGCAATGAAAATATAAGCCCGGCTGCCTTGAGAACTGCAAAGGAATTACTGGCCAATTAATTCAAGCAGCAGTAGGATTATATTGAATGTTTAATTTAAGTAAATATAGTAAGTAATTATTAATCAAGAGTATAAAACCATGTCATATAATTTACTCAAGGGAAAGAGGGGAATAATTTTCGGGGCTCTTGACGCCAAATCGATCGCCTGGAAAGTAGCTGAAAAAGCTCATGAGGAAGGCGCTGTTTTTACGCTCTCAAATACTCCTATCGCTCTTCGTTTTGGTGAACTTAAAGAGCTATCGGTCAAATGCAATTCAGAGATAATTCCGGCTGACGCGACCAATGTAAGCGAACTGGAGTATGTTTTCAGACGTTCAACCGAAATCTTCGGAGGGAAGATCGATTTCGTCCTTCATTCGATAGGGATGTCGATGAATGTAAGAAAAAGCAGGGAGTATGACAACCTGGATTATAATTTCTATCAGAAAACGATTGATATTTCGGCCATGTCGTTTCATAAAATGATACAGGTGGCAAAGAAATTGGATGCCATAAGCGATTGGGGATCAATCGTTGCCCTTTCATACATCGCTGCCCAGCGAACCTTATACAGGTACAACGATATGGCCGATGCGAAGGCCATGCTGGAATCAATTGCAAGAAGCTTCGGATATATATACGGAAGGGAGAAGAACGTAAGGATCAATACCATTTCGCAGTCGCCGACCAGGACCACCGCGGGCAGCGGGGTCAAAGGTATTGACGCATTGATTGATTTTACTGACAGGATGTCTCCCCTGGGTAATGCCACGGCTGAAGAATGTGCCGATTTTTGTATTGTGCTCTTTTCGGACCTCTCAAGGAAGGTCACAATGCAGAACATTTTCCACGACGGTGGATTTTCGGGAATGGGTATGAGTCTTAAGGCGATGACACAATACAAAAAGTGCCTTGAGGACGAATAATAATTTCGTCACGCCTTATTTTTTTTATTTTAAATTTGCAATCGCAAAAATTGTAGAATGAATATACTTGTTTGTATCAGCAATGTTCCTGACACTACTACAAAAGTGAAGTTTATCGACGAATTTAAAAAACTCGATACTTCGGGAATTCAATGGGTTATCAACCCATGGGACGAATTATCGCTCACCCGGGCGCTTGAACTTAAGGATGATCCTTCCAAAGGGATACAGAAAGTCACTGTGGCCCATGTAGGTCTTGCCGGCTCTGAGCCGACCATTCGTAAGGCGCTTGCGATCGGGGCCGATGATGCAATACGTGTAAATGCTGAGCCTGCCGACGGTATTTTTGTTGCAGCCCAGCTTGCAGAGGTTTTGAAGAAGGAAGCGTATGACATTATCCTTTGCGGCATTGAATCAAGCGATTATAACGGTTCCATGGTAGGAGGGATGCTTGCCGAATTTCTTGATGTCCCTTCTGTTTCATCTGTATCAGGGATAAATATTGAAAACGGCGGGATTGATCTCACACGTGAGATCGACGGGGGAAAGGAAGTCATAGTCACCGGGGTTCCTGTAGTTGCGATTGTACAAAAAGGAATTGCTAAAGAACCCAGGATAGCGGCGATGCGCGGAATTATGATGGCCAGGACGAAACCTATCAGGGTTTTTGAACCTTCAGGAAGCAGGCCCATGACCGAATTGTTGAATTACGAGAAACCGAAGCCGCGCGCTGCATGTAAATATATCGATCCTGAAAACCCGAAGCAGCTTGTTGAGCTCCTTCAGAATGAAGCCAAAGTCATTTAATTGTTGTTAATTCATCAACATAAACTGTTATCATGTCAGTATTAGTATTCGTAGAAAATTGGGATGGCAGGTTCAAGAAACTATCTTTCGAACTTGTTTCATATGCATCTAAAGTGGCTGAGATGCTGGGTTCCGGAATAACTGCCGTATCCCTCGGAACTGTTGAAGATGCAGAGTTATCCAAACTTGCGGCCTACGGAGCTTCCAAGGTCATTAGTGCCGAAAATGATCATTTTGCTTTTCTCGACAATCAGAATTACACTTCAGCTATTGCTGATGTTGCAATAAAAGAAAATGCCAAAGTTGTGATCCTTTCGAACAACAATATGGGTAAAGCCATAGCCCCAAGGATTGCTGTCAGGTTAAAAGCCGGGCTTGGGGCAGGTGTCAGCCGTTTGCCGCTTTCTATAGATCCGTTTGTAGTTTATAAAAAAGTATTTTCAGGCAATGCCTTTGCCAATCTTTCAATCAAGTCGGAAGTCAAGGTGTTGACACTTGCGCAGAATTCATTTGAGATTATAGAAAAACCTGTGCCGGTTGTAATTGAAAAGCTCAGGGTTGAAGCAGCAGAAAATAAAACCGTTGTTAAAGACACCCAAAAACAAAGCGGGAAGATACTTCTGACCGATGCTGAAATCGTTGTATCGGGTGGACGTGGAATGAAGTCTCCCGATAACTGGGCCCCGCTTGTTGAACTTGCAGGTATTCTCGGTGCTGCAACTGCATGTTCAAGGCCTGTCTCCGACGAAGGATGGCGTGGGCACGAAGAGCATACGGGACAAACCGGCAAGATCATCGCCCCCAATCTTTATTTTGCAATAGGAATCTCAGGCGCCACACAGCATCTTGCAGGTGTTAGCGGATCCAAATATATCGTTGCCATAAATACCGATAAAGACGCGCCTATTTTTGAAGCTGCCCAATACGGGATCGTTGGTGATGCCTTAAAGGTCCTGCCAAAACTTGTTGAGGCTTTCAGAGAGGTCAAAGGGAAATAAGCTGATCATGCTGAAGCAATTGGTTTTCTCCCTTACATTACTGGCTACACTCGGAGTTTTCACTTATTCAACGCTTCGTTATATTAAATTTTTCAGGCTTACCAGGGCCGGCTTTCCTGTTAAAAATTTTGGCAGGAGATTCTGTATCATGGTTAAAGTTGCTATCGGTCAAACCAAGATATTCAGGTTCCCTTTCGTCGGATTACTGCACGCCCTTGTTTTCTGGGGCTTTTGTGTGATTCTGTTTGGCAGTATAGAAATGATCATCGACGGACTTTTCGGTACAGAGAAAGCACTAAGCTTATTGGGGCCCTTCTATAATATTATTATGGGAAGCGGGGATATTTTCGCCTTAATTATTGCTGTTTCCATCCTTATCTTTCTTGTAAGGAGGGTATTTATGCATATAAAACGGTTTGAAGGAATCGAAATGAAGCATGTTTCTCATATTGATGCCAATATTGCACTCAGCCTTATTCTCTTTTTAATGATCTCCCTGCTTGGGATGAACACATTCTATATTCTCCAGCAAAAACTTATTTCCCTATACGCGGGACAGATACAGGCCGGTATTACAACTAGCCCGACCGAAGCGATCGTGGGGTTTTACCCTGTCAGTTCATATTTTGCCGGGCTTGCCGGGAATACGCTGACCCCGCTGACGGCCCAGGTACTTTACCAGACCTTCTGGTGGTGTCATATACTGCTGATCTTCCTTTTTGCAAATGTACTCCCGTACTCTAAGCATTTTCATGTATTCATGTCGGTCCCGAACGTATTTCTCTCGAGGCTTGACCCTCTTGGAAAGCTTGCCAATATGGACAATATCACACGGGAGGTGAAGCTGATGCTTTATCCTGGTGTTTCTTCCCAGGCCAGCCCTGCTGATGCCCCGGTTGAACGTTTTGGCGTAAAAGATGCTGAAGATGTTGTATGGAAAACTTATTTTGATTCCCTGGCCTGTACCGAATGCGGCCGTTGTACCTCGGTATGCCCGGCAAATATCACCGGGAAAAAGCTTTCCCCTCGCAAAGTCATGATGGACCTAAGGGCCAGGATGAAGGAGAAAGGTCCCAAGATGATTAAAATCGGGAAGGATTTTTCCGACATGAGGTAACTTGTAAGGGATTATATCTCTGAAGAAGAACTCTGGGCATGTACCACTTGCAATGCCTGTGCCGGGGAATGTCCAATAAATATAAACCATCCAAGCCTGATTGTGGATATGCGCAGGTACCTTGTCATGGAAGAAGCTTCAGCCCCGGGCCAGCTAAAGACCATGTTCAACTACATTGAGAACAATGGCGCTCCCTGGCAGTTTTCACAGGGTGACCGGCTGCAGTGGGCAAAAGGCCTCATGATTAAAAAGAACCCTGAATGCAATTAATGATGAGCGAGATGATACCTGTTGAAATTCCCATTATGGCTGACCTCTTCGCGAGAGGCGAGAAGCCTGAATTTCTGTTTTGGGTAGGATGCTCCGGTGCCTTTGACGACCGGTACAGAAAAGTTGCAAGGGCTTTTACAAAGATACTGGCCTCATTACACGTAAACTACGCAGTACTTGGGACTGAAGAGACCTGCACCGGGGACCCGGCGAGAAGGGCCGGTAACGAGATGCTTTACCAGATGCAGGCTTTGCAAAACATTGAACTTTTTAAATCATACGGGATTAACAAGATCCTGACCATCTGTCCGCATTGTTACAATATCTTCAAAAACGAGTACCCCGACCTGGGGGGCAGTTATGAAGTGGTTAGTTACGTGCATTTCCTGGATCAGATGATAGCTGAAGGGAAGCTCCGTATCAATAAATCAAGCTTTGGTGCAACCAGGATCACCTATCACGACCCCTGTTACCTGGGCCGCGCAAACGAGATATATGAAGAGCCGAGAAACATCCTTAAACACCTGAGTGGGCAATTCACCGAAATGCACAGGAACCGCAGTTCCGCCTTATGCTGTGGAGGCGGGGGCGCCCAGATGTTTAAAGAAGCAGAACCGGGCTCAAAGGAAGTCTATATGGAACGTACCGAAGACGTGCTTAAAACAGGCGCGGAGGTCATTGCTACTGCCTGTCCGTTCTGCATGAATATGATCACCGACGGAATAAAATACAAAAACAAGGATAAATTAAAGAAATGGAAAACAAGCAAGTATTGAAAAGCGGTGAATTTCTCGTTCGTGAGATCACACCTGCCGATATCTTTATTCCTGAGGAATTTAACGAAGAGCAGCTGATGATCGCCCAGACCTGCCGTGATTTTCTTCAAACCGAATTATATCCTATTGTTGATCAGCTTGATGCCCCTGATATTCAACTCATGAAAGCCACCCTTAAAAAAGCAGGTGAATTGGGCCTTATGGGCATTGCCCTGCCGGAGGAGTATGGTGGATTCGGACAGTCATTTGTGACCCAGATGCTTGCAGCTGAAACCATTGGGGCGGGGTATTCTTTTTCTGTTGCATTTATGGCCCATACAGGTATCGGAACACTTCCTATTATGTATTATGGGAATGAAGACCAGCGTCAGCGTTACGTTACAAAACTTGCATCCGGGGAGATGATTGGCGCATATTGCCTGACTGAACCCGGGGCCGGCAGCGATGCCAATTCAGGGAAAACTCAGGCTGTTCTTTCAGAAGACGGCAAACATTACATCCTTAACGGTCAGAAAATGTGGATCACCAATGCGAATTTTGCCGATTCGCAGGTGGTGTTTGCAAAGATTGACAGGGACAGGGTGTTATCAGCTTTTATCGTGGAGCGTAATTTCCCTGGTGTTAGCGTTAACCCCGACGAGCACAAGATGGGGATTAAAGGCTCTTCAACTGCACAGATCTTTTATACTGATGTGAAGGTACCGGTTGAGAATCTTCTTGGTGCAAGGGGAGAGGGATTCCGCATTGCCCTCAACATCCTTCATATGGGCCGTATCAAACTGGGAGCCAATGTGCTTGGGGCCAGTAAAAAAGCAATCAACGATTCGGTTAAGTATGCAAATGAACGCAAGCAGTTCGGTGTCCTTATCTCATCATTCGGATCAATAAAACACAAATTGGCAGAACAGGTGATCAGAACTTTCGCACTTGAGTCAGCCATTTACAGGGTAAGCAACGACGTGGACTTTCAGATTCAGAAGAATAAAGCTGAAGGGATGGATAAAGGACGGGCCGGCATTGAAGGGATAAGCCACTATGCCGTTGAGGCAGCTATCCTTAAAGTGTATGGTTCCGAAGCACTCGATTTTGTAATTGACGAAGCGGTTCAGATCCACGGAGGAATGGGATATTCGGCTGAGATGGCCGTGGAAAGAGGATACCGTGATTCAAGGATCAACAGGATATTTGAAGG
>JAPLDN010000369.1 GCA_026391755.1 Bacteroidota bacterium | reverse complement strand
CAGCAAGATTTCAAGCTTCCCGGGATGAAATTCATTTGACAATTCAAGAAATTTCTGAAGATAAATAACCTGGTGATCGCCCCAATAACCTATGTAGGCCCATGGATCATGGGGATCGGGACATTCCCAGTCGATACCTTCACGGGTAATTCGATATGGATTGTACCCATCGGCGGTGGTTGCATTGACGAACTTGCTGATCATGCTTTCCAGGAATTCGGGAAAAGAAAGGCTTAATGCCTCCCAGTTTTGAAAAATATCCCGCCAATTACCCTGGTAATACAGTTTTACCGAGCCATCTTCATTTTTTGTTTCAATGGAAAACTGGTTCCAGGGACGGCTGGGGTCGCCATGCCTGCGGCTAAAAGTCAACGGAAGATATTCATAACAGATCCTGACCAGGTCCGGATTTGTAGTATTCTCTGCCAAAGCAATCAGATCAGGATAATTAATTTCACCAGGAAGTTGATCGAGCCAGGTTTTAAAAGTATTGCTTACACGTTTATTAAATTGCCCCGCAAAGAGCTTAAAATCATTTGTATTAACGGTATAATTATTAGCGAAAACTCCTCCCCTCATTACATTGAAAAGTGTATTTGAAAAATGGCGGGCAAAGCATAGCTCTTCATTTCCAACTTGCATCCCATCTGCTTTGGATACGATCCGTTTCAGGTTATCAGTTCCTTTGTCAATATCGTCATTGACAAGCTTTTCAATATTCCCATAAGTTTTTATTTCGAGGTCGAGGTTTACAACACTACTGCTATCCTGGTTTATTTCGGCAACTATCATCCATGATTTTTGGCCATTCCCTGCCAGTTCTAAACGTGTATTCACAAAGTAAGCACCTCGGGCTGCCCTTATATCAATTTCTTCTTCGATCCCCAAACCATTTTTGAAGTTTTCAACCTGGTGCTCGGATAGAAGGATTTTGGCATCGTCATGGAAACCGCACAACCAAACAGTAGTTGCCTTTAGGGATTCGCTGGGTTCTGCCTTGTCGACCGGGATAGAACTCAACATGTATAAACCAAGTTTGGAATCGGGGAGCAACTCACTCTTTTTGTATGCATCAAGCAGGTTGCTGAAAGAATTCTGAAAATCGAAATGGATATCATTAGGCATGATGTTCTTAATCCCATCAAGTATATCAATAGTTACATTTACTTTATTTTGATTGCTTACGACCGATTTCTTTATAAAACCAAATTTCTCGCTGTTATACCACCCGTATTGAAACCCTACTCCCAAATCCACATTAATCTCTTCGAAGATTAATTTATTGCCATAAATACTTTTATAGAGATTCCTTTGTACCGAATAAATTTTTTCCGACTCAGAAGTAAAAGGTTCCCATAAATAGGTTTTCTTACCAATAGTTACAAGCAGGAAGGTTTTGCTCCCTGTGATATTCCTGGAATCATGTATTTTATCGACCGTATAATAGGGAAACAGCGCATTGTCACGGTCTTTCCTTCCGGCTGAAAGCGAGCCGTTACTCGAAATAAACATCCAGTGATCGGAATCACTCACAATGGTCATAAAGAAATCAGGCATCTGGTTGCAGCTGCTGATTTTATAAAATCTTTCATTTTCAATTTCCACAAATTGGCCTTCAACCATCGCCCCATGGAATTTTATCTGAGAATTTCCTAAATAAATTGATGGCTGATTTTTCAAAGGTTAATGGTTTGATTTGCAAAACAAACATAACCTACTATTCAAGTAATTAAAAATATTCAGGTGCATCAAAAATACAGCAACAGCATCCTGACTACTACATAAATAGTACATCATGAATTATGCATGTTCCAGATTAACAAATACATAGGTATTGTTATTCGAAGCCCAATCATAAAACCCAGACGGAATTATTGAGGGAAGACTTGTCCCGGGAGAATCTGATAAATGAATTTTTTTAAAGGCTCATCATAAATTCTGTGAGGTTCGCCCCATGGTCCAGCCCGAGTTTTTTTCGTATTCGGTAACGGCTGATTTCAACACCACGTTCACTTATATTCATGAGAGTCGCGATTTCCTTACTCGAGATATTCATCCGAAGGTAGGCGCATAAAATTAATTCGCGGTGGGAAAGATCAGGAAAACTTTCTTTTAGTTTTTTAAACAAATCTTCATAGACTTGTTCAAAATGCAAGTTAAATACTTGCCATTGTTTTTCATTGTCAATTTCCTTATCTATTCTCTTTATCAGGCCGTTAACATTATTTTTCCCCTCATCATTTCTAATGGATGAATATAAATTTTGCAGATCACTTTGTATTTTATTCAGTATATTATTTTTTTGAATTAAAAGCATTGTGGAATTAGCAAGCTCTTTTTCTTTATGGATTATTTCAAGGTTTAAAGTCTCGTTTCGAAGTCTTTGCATTTCTTTTTCTGCAATAAGTGACTCTTCCTTTAATTTCAGCTCACGGTTAAGATATTTTTCCTTTTGTTTCAGGTTTTCTGCAAGGCGTGATTTCTCAACTCTGTAATTTAAATATCTTCTTCCCAGGTATATAAGAAGAATGAACACTACAAAATAACCAATCCAGGCAAAAACTGAACGATACCAGGGTGCAAGAACAATGAATTTGAAAGACAGCTCAGAAGGAGCCGTCAGGTCATTGTTAAAGGCACGAAGCATAAACGTATATCGTCCATCAGGCAAATTAGTATATTCTTTAAAATTCTGCGTTGACCATTCAGACCAGTTTTCATCAAAACCCGCTAATTTATAATGAAATCCAACTTCAGGTGACTCGTAATTGTTTGCTGCAAAAGAGATGGATATATTGTTGTTTTTATATTTAAAAGCGGGGATTACGGTCTGATCTGAGTTGTTGCTGTTATACCTGTATATGCCTTGGCTGGTATCACCTGACCTGAGTTCACTGATATAAATAGTACAAGGCCTGGAGTAATCTAAATTGTATTTCGAACCATAGTGTGCAAATCCCCCTTCAATTCCGATAAGAACATTATTCGGGTTCAATTCCTGTATATGTTCAAATGAAGGAACAACCTGATTGGCAAGTTTTAAGAAAGGGATTGTAATCTTTTTATAGGAGCCATCTTCCTGCAATCGCAGCACACCTATGTGTTTATCAGCGGAAAACCATATATTTTGTTCTGAATCCTGATAAAGATAATCCACTAACATTTCTTTTTCGAAATATGATTTGAATCTTGAAGCTTTCTCAAATCTTTCGGTTTTATAGTCGAATGTAAATATTCCATTAATTGTCGCAACCAATATTTCAGATTGAATCCTGAACAGTAAATTTGAATGATTGGAGGGCAGGCCATTTTTCGAGTCAAAAAATTGTTCGTTCAGAACATTTCTCCATGAACTGTCAATTTTGATCCTGTAAATACCTTTATAGGTCTGACTGACCCAGATATTTCCTTTCATGTCGAGCTGTACAAAGCGAGAGGATTCTCTGAACCCGTTGATGATATTCCGCAATTTCCATACACCACCACGATTTTCCAAAACTGACAGTCCGAGGTATGACCCCACCAGTATAAGCCCTGTATTATGGATTTTCAGAAAATTCCATGCTCCCGGGATCGAAGATATTTTTCTCGCTTTATTATTCGAAACCTGAAATACCCCTTCGTTATGACCGCAGAAAAGAGTATTGTCAATCACCGACAGGTTCCATACCTGGCCTTCCGTACCTTCAATCAATTTAAAATTTGATTTGGTCTTTGAAGGATCAACAAAATCGTTCACTTTGACAAAGAAAAGTCCCTGGTTGGTTCCGAGGTAGATATTATCACCAAATTTAGCTGATGCATATAAAGTACCTATATCAAAATAATTTTGAAAATAAGAAATGGGTGATTCAAATTCAATCATTGAAATACCATTATCGAGGCAAAGCCAGATATTCCCCTGGTAATCCTGGCCAACATCTAACACAGTATTATTCTGCAACCCTCGTTCTTTGTTTATTTCAAAAACCAGGTTCCCTGCTGTATCGGTAACTATCAGACCATTCTGAATCGAGCCGAAGGCAAAATAATCGTTTTTAAGTTTTTTTGCAGAATAAATCTGGTCCTTTTTCAGTTGCTGGCTTATTTTATTACCCCAGGGAGTAACTTTTTGACCGTTGTAACGGAATAAACCATTTTTTTTGGTTCCTATGATAATTTCATTATTGTTCAAAGGTAATATGGACCATATTTGAGTTCCGGTAAAACAATCGCCACCGGGGACTGTCAACAGTTTACCCTCGCGGTATTGCATCAGCCCCTGCTTTTCATCATAAACCCATAAAATTCCATTCACATAATATGAAAAGTGAAAGGCTGAAGGGGGATTTATAATGTTTATTTTTTCGCCCTGATATATAAATATCGCTTTAAATGATTGAAAAACTATACCAAAACTTGTTTTATGTATCCTCCATATTTCATCAAAATCGCTGATCTTTCCCTGTATCAAATTGGTAAGAGAATGATACTGTAAAGTACCTCTTTCATTTTCTTCATAATAGCCAAACTCATTAAAAGCTCCCACGTAAACCCGGTTGCCATCTGCGCATACAACCCTGTTAACGGCTTTCACCGAGTGGTATAATTTCCATGTAGCCCCATTGTATTCAAGTAATCCGCTGTTATTTGCGAAATACAATAACCCATTTTCGGTTTCGGCAAACGACCAACTTTGAATTCCCCCCGAATGCTGCAAGCGTGAAAAATTCCGGATCCCGGGTATGCCATAACAGATTGAGGAGGCATGAATCTCAAAATTAATGAAAGAAGCCAGCCAGATGAACAGAAATATCCTTATAACTTTAAAATGCATAGTATTTTATATACCTATGTAAAACTGCCATATCCGGTTTAATGCAGTTCCTTCTACAAAGATATTCCAGTATTTGATTTCATATCAGTTCTATTTTGGTTCAGGGCCATTTTTTCCTGGCCTGCCCAACAAAATTAATTATTTGAACATGAAATCAGTATTGATTATTTCGGGCATTGCAATCGGCTGGGAATACTGGAATCCCCCTGAAGGGGCAATGTACCCCAATTGGCTGGCAAGAGCGGTCAGTTTTGTTTTCTGTTCGGCCGAGAGGCTAGTATATACTTGAGAAAACGTTGTTGCATAGTAGTAGCTGATCTCCCCGTCAAGTTCCCCATAGCGTTGTGAAAGAGCAATTACCGAGGAAGAATCGGCCGGGGAAGATGAGAGGAATTTACGCAGCTCCGTTGAAACGGCTTCCCGTTTTGCCACAAGTTCCATAAGTGCACTCCGCTGGAGGTCAACGATTCCTTTCACCTGGTCGGACTGGGCCGTGGTTAGAATAGCAAGGAAGTTCTGACCGGCGCTGGCAGTAAGCGTTTCATCAATAGTGTAATTAGGATTGCCCATGGCCGGCCAGTCTTTCAGGTAGAATGAACCGAAGTAGGTTCCATGCCTTTCAGGACAGAAATACACATCCGAAGTAACCGAACCTGAATACCATGCATACATCTCACTGGCATAGGTCATCACGGCCACATTCACATCCTGGGGCAGGTTAAGTCCCTGCAGCGGATTGGATAAGGTGCTGTCCCAATGAGCCACCCCGTTGAGCGCTTTTAAAGCATCCATTTTTGCCTTTTGTCCGGTGCTGAATGAACTTATCACCCTGCCAAAAAGTTTTGCCCTGTCATAACTGATCTGACCGTCGAGCTGGTATAACTCAGAGACGTAGCTCATCACAGCATCTTTACTCAGCCCGCTCGCCCCTGTTGGGATATCGCCATCCTTTAACCGCCTGAAAGCCTTCAGCAAGGGGTATCGCTTAAAGGCAAACTGGTTGATCTGGTCAACCTGGTTCTGTGCCCGTTCTACATACATTGTAATCTGATCGGTAGTAAGAATGTGCAATACATTGAATGCAATGATGGTGACAAAACTGGTATTATGCCCGAGTTTGGTGGGGTCGTTATCGCGAAGGCATTGAAACCCGCTGTAGTCGGCAACTTTCCCCGGCGGCAGAAATGATTGTGACCCCAAACAGCCCGTCAGGAATGCCAGTCCGTCAAATGCAATGGTGTTTCTCTGGGCTTCATCCGAAATGGCTTGTGTGATAGTATATTGATCAACTGTATTTACAGGATCAACAATAGTTTCATTGGTGTCCTTTTTGCATTGGACCAGGAGGGAAGCAACTGCAAGGGCCAGGATTATCGATCTCATGGGGAATAGATTTTAATGATTAGTGTTCTGTATAATTAAATTACACAGAACTCCAGGTCAACCCTGATGAAGCAGATAAATATTGCAGCCCTGGCTTTGTTTTAAAAAAATCGGGGACCCATGATCTCCCGGGCCCCATCGTTTTCATGATCTTTCACGTTTCACGGCTCATGGTTCCCGCTGTCTCAGCCAGGGCTTTAGCCTGGAGTCGAAGATGACCTGCTGGTCGGGGGTGAGAATGCTCCTGAGTTCCTGGTCATGGCGGATGAGGGCTTTTAATATGGAAGCAGCATTTTTCCCAATCTCATCAGCAATCTGATCGGCCTGTTTCTGGTCAACAGGCATGGTGATGAGGATAGTCGAAAGCCTCGCGTTTTTTTCACGCACCTGGTTTTTCAGGGGAGTCATTTCCGAAATATGTTTCAGGTCGCACTTTTTGATCTTGTCCAGCTGGTCGGGAGTGAGATCGGGCAAGTCCAGCATCTGAGGGTGTTCATCCATCCTTTCCAAGGTTGGTGGAGGGGGCGGACAAGGAGGTGCGGGAGGAAGCGGTAGGACTCCAGGATCGGGGGGTGTTGCTGGAAGATTTTGTGTATGAGCGGTTTTGCTTCCGGCCACATCCTGTTGCAAATTCTGGGCTGCGGCCGTCATCACGAACATCCCGGGTATCAGTACGAGGATGACTTTGTTGATTATGCGGGCTTGTGTTTTCATGGTTTCTGAATTTTACTTGATCTTTTAATCTTTATTTTTTTGGTGCCGGCGCAGGCGGGGGAGGCGGCGGGGGCGGCGGAAGCTGACCGGGAGGTGGGGGCAGGGGCGGCAATACCATCCGCAGAACATCCTTGAAGATAAGTGTGAATTTCTTCTGCTGTTCGGGATTCAGGATTTTATTAATTCTGAAAAAGTGATCGTAGGTAACAATCTCCATCTGTTTCCTGTTCGCAGCTATGGAATCGGCCAGGGCTTCCACACTAACGCTATCTGCCTTCTCAAGTAAAAGCAGGTCGAAAAAACGTTTGTGCAGTTCTTTGTCCTGTTCGTCGAGTTTATCGAGCATTTCCCTGTGCTGATGCCTTAGTTCCTTGTATTGTACCTGCTGCGCATCTGACAAACCTAATTCTTTGATCAGGAATGTGGCGGCAG
>JAPLDN010000026.1 GCA_026391755.1 Bacteroidota bacterium | reverse complement strand
CTGGGAGAAAGTTCTTTATGTTGATGAAAACACCGGTTGCAGCGATGTTGCGGTTGACTGGAACAATCCCGACATCATGTATGCCGGGATGTGGGAATTCAGGAGAACCCCCTGGTCGTTCAGCTCGGGTGGCAAGAGCAGTGGACTTTACCGCTCTGTTGACGGGGGTACAACCTGGGCAAAGACCACTGAAGGTATGCCGGCAGGTATCCTTGGGAGGATATCTGTTTCGGTAAGTCCTGTAAAATCTGAGCTCGTGTATGCTCTAATAGAAGCAGAAAAAACAGGCTTGTACCGTTCTTCCGACAAAGGGATCTCATGGAAAATGGTTACCCAGTCGGAAGCAGTCAACGACCGTCCTTTCTATTTTTCATTTCTTGCTCTCGACCCCATCGATACCAATATCGTATACAAACCCGGCTCTTCCCTGAGCAAAAGTCTCGATGGTGGCAAGACTTTCAGTTCAGCTGCTGTTGAAGGAGGAAATTACCATAGCGACTGTCACCCGGTCTACATAAGCAAAAAGGATAACAGCCTTATTTATATGGGTACGGATGGCGGGGTGTATTACTCCATGGATAAGGGAAATACCTGGCGCTTGATGCGCAACCTGCCGGTTTCCCAGTTTTATCATGTGAGTTGCGACAATGCAGACCCTTTCAATGTTTACGGAGGATTGCAGGATAACGGATCATGGTACGGCCCTTCAAGATCATCAAACGGCATCACAAACTCCAGCTGGAAAAGCGTGGGGTTTGGTGACGGTTTTTACGTTTACTGCGATAAACTCGATTCGAACATCCTTTACTGGCAGTTCCAGGGCGGCAAGATCGCGAGATATTACAAAAAATCGGGGCAGTATAAATCGCTGATCCCGTTTAAAGACAAGGACACCAGGGAACTGAGGTTCAACTGGAATGCACCAATGGTGTTCAGCCCCACCAGCAATAGGTTCTATGCCGGGGCCCAGTATCTTTATAAAACAAACAACCGGGGCGATTCCTGGTCCCGCATCTCTCCCGACCTCACAACCGACGACCCGAAGAAACTGAAACAGGAAAAATCGGGCGGGCTTACGATAGATAACTCATCCGCCGAAAATCATTGTACTATTTATACCATCAACGAGTCTCCACTCGACAGCCTGATCATCTGGGCGGGAACCGATGACGGTAACCTGCAGGTCACTGCCGACGGAGGGAAATCATGGACCAACGTCGTTGGCAATATTCCCGGACTTCCGGCTAATACCTGGTGCTCCTATGTTGAACCCGGGCATTATGATAAGAACACAGTGTACGCGACATTCGACGGCCACAGGATGGGAGATAAAACTCCTTATGTTTTCAAATCGTCAGATCTTGGAAAAACCTGGAAAGCGCTGGCTGATACCACCATCAAGGCATACTGCCATGTGATCAAAGAGGATATTGTAAAGCCAGATTTGCTTTTCCTCGGGACCGAAGGAGGACTTTACCTTACGATAGACGGCGGACAAACCTGGTGTTTCTTCAAAGGGAATGTTCCCAAAGTTCCAGTAATGGACCTTGCCATACATCAGCGTGAAAAATCACTTGTACTTGCCACCCACGGTAGGGGCATCATGATCATTGACGACCTCTCCCCTTTCAGGCAGATCTCGAAGGATGTTCTGGAAGCAGATGTAAAATGGCTGCAGCCCAAAGATTTTATTATCAGGGAAGGTTCATTTACCCAGGAATGGAACGGGGACGATGAATTTATAGGGCAGGTCCCCCAGGATGCTGCGCCCATCGTTTATTATATGAAAAAACGGCATATTTTCGGTGATATCCATATGGAGATCTATGATGCTGACGGGAAA
>JAPLDN010000425.1 GCA_026391755.1 Bacteroidota bacterium | reverse complement strand
ACAAAGGACGGCTTGGGTGACAAGGTGCTAATCTGGCTGATGATGGTATTCAGCACTTCGGTGTTCACCGGACCCTTAAGCGAGTCGCCCCGGCTGTCGGCCAACCAGACGAAACGAAGTGTTTCACCCGTTGTATTCTGTTGATCCGGGCTGCTTTTCTTACAGCCGCCCAGCAAAGTGACAAAGACGATCAGTAAAGATATAGCGGCAACACAAATCCTTAATTTACCTTGCATGGTTTTCTCCTTTCATAATTTAAAAATATGTATCTGTAAACCTGGTATAAATATACGACGATTTTCACTAAAGTCAATCAAAGCTAAACCGCTTGGGTTATCCGCCTGTTTTAATGTAAATATCCCAAAAATTGTGAAATATGATAATAGCCTTCAGCGTTTAGAATGGTAACATATGATTCACTGTGGTAAATGAAACCTAAATTCCTGCGGATCCTGGGCATTGCTCTGATCATCTTTTCCTGGATCATCTGGGGAGTGATTTTCATCCTGCCATTTTTAAAACTTACTATAAGGCAATACGCCCTTGCCTATCCCGTTCTGTTTGCTGCGACAAGCATCTTCTGGGTTGGCGCTGCGCTGGTAGGGAAAGAACTTATTCAAAAATACAACCTCCTGCCTAAGATTAAAAAGTGGTTTAAAAGATCCGGGGATAATTGAACTTTGTAATGTAAATGCGATACGGTAATTATGGGAACAAAAATGAAAATGCGAAAGCTTGGGAAAAACGGGCCTGAAGTCTCGGCTCTCGGCCTCGGCTGCATGGGTATGAGCTATTCTTACGGTCCGGCAGGGGATAAGAAGGAAATGATCTCTTTACTGCGGACTGCAGTTGAGCAAGGTGTTACATTTTTCGATACCGCGGAAGTCTACGGACCGTTCATCAACGAGGAATTACTTGGCGAAGCGCTGGCTCCTCTCCGCAAACAAGTGGTGATTGCCACAAAGTTCGGGTTCAGACTCGATCCTAAGGGTGGTCCGAAATGGATAGGGCTTGACAGTCATCCGAAACATATCAAAAAGGTGGCCGAGGCTTCACTCAGACGGCTCAGGACCGATGTAATCGATTTGTTCTACCAGCACAGGGTTGACCCTGGTATACCTATGGAAGATGTTGCAGGAGCTGTGAAAGACCTGGTCAGCGAAGGCAAGGTCAGGTACTTTGGACTTTCCGAGGCGAGCGTGAAATCGATCCGCCAGGCACATGCCGTCCATCCTGTTACCGCCTTGCAGAGTGAATACTCTTTATGGTGGAGGGAGCCCGAAGCCGAAATCATTCCGGCAGTTGAGGAACTCGGGATTGGGTTCGTACCCTACAGCCCTCTTGGCAGGGGATTCCTTACCGGAAAAATCAATGAGAATACCACCTTTGATGCAAACGACTTCCGTGTTAACCTGCCGCGGTTTACTCCCGAAGCGCGCAAAGCGAACCAGGCCCTTGTTGATCTGCTTACCGGAATCGCCATTGGAAAGAATGCAACACCTGCTCAGATCGCGCTTGCCTGGCTGCTCGCCCAAAAGCCTTGGATCGTTCCAATCCCCGGTACTAAAAAGCTGGAGCGTTTTGAAGAAAATATTGGGGCAGTGGGTGTGGAACTTACTCAGGCCGACTTCCGTGAGATCGAAGAAGCATCTGCAAAGATCAAAATCCGGGGAGGAAGGTACCCCGAGAACCTTCAGAAAATGACTGGAAAGTAATTTACCCCCGCTCCCTCATCCGCAGTAAATAGACGTAATTTTTAAATCGTAAATCGTAATTCGTGATTCGCGATTCGTAAATCGTAATTCGTAAATTCTCTTTTTCTATCTTTGCAGCCCGTCATCCGCGAACAATAAACTTATTATAAAAACACAAGGCTATGGCATTCAATCTGAGAAACAGGAATTTTTTAAAGGAGTTGGATTTTACTCCCCAGGAACTTCGCTTTTTGCTGGACCTGGCGATTGACCTTAAGAAGGCGAAATACACAGGAACCGAGCAGCAGAAGCTGAAAGGCAAGAACATCGCGCTGATCTTCGAAAAGGCTTCGACCCGCACACGCTGCGCTTTTGAAACGGCAGCCTTCGACCAGGGGGCCCGCGTGACTTACCTTGGCCCCGAGGGCTCTCATATCGGGAAAAAAGAAACTATGAAGGATACTGCCCGGGTTCTCGGACGTATGTATGATGGGATCGAATACCGCGGCTTCGGGCAGAAGATCGTGGAGGAACTGGCCGAATATGCCGGGGTCCCGGTATGGAACGGCCTTACGAACGAATTCCACCCTACACAGATCCTTGCCGATTTCATGACCATGACGGAGCATAGCGACAAGCCTCTGAACCAGGTAGCTTTCGTGTATTGCGGCGATGCTCGCAACAATATGGGAAATTCGCTCAGGGTGGGCGCTGCAAAAATGGGAATGGATTTCAGGGCATTCGCCCCGAAGAAGTTCTGGCCCGAGGAAAGCCTGGTGAAGATCTGCAAAGAGATTGCCAAGTCAAGCGGAGCAAGGATCACACTTACCGAAAAGCTGAATGAAGCGGTGAAGGGCGTGGATTTTGTTTACACCGATGTATGGGTGTCGATGGGAGAATCCAAAGAGTCATGGGACGAGCGTATCAAACTGATGCTTCCTTACCAGGTGAATGCGAAACTGATGAAAGCTACCGGCAACCCCAAAGTGAAAAACCGTCTGCATACCATCAAAGCGGTGATGGTTGCGACGCTGGGAGCCTGAGAAGATCGTGAAGAAGATCGGAAGGAAGTCTGTGATGGCTGTGAGGCTCGTTAATTAAATTTATTTATGACTGCGGATGGCTTTCTCTTTGGAGGCCATCCTTTTTGTTTCGGCAAGGGTATCACTTTTCATGGTTTGAGGGATTAAGAGTGTTGAATATCTGAAGATACATGCACTCTCATCCGCAAAAAAATGAAATTGGCACAATTAAGTTACTAAAAAAGTACTTATATTTGTACCTGATTAAACATTTATTTATCATGAAGGCGGCAAATTATACCGAACTAAGGACGAGCCTGAAGGAATACCTGGATGAGGTTGAGAACAATAATGAGACTATAATTATCAAGAGAGGCGCAGGACGCGGAGCTGTCCTCATCTCCCTGGATGAATATAATTCCATTATGGAAACCATGCATCTCTTAGGTACGAAGGCCAATGCCGACAGGCTGTATGAATCCATACAGCAGGGCAAAACAGGACAGGTGGTAATCATGGATCTGATTGAAGAATGATGCAGGTCAGTTTCACAAAGGATGGATGGGAGGAATATTGTTCCTGGCAGCCCGAAAATAAAAAGCTGTTGGGAAAGATCAATGACCTGATCAGGGATATTCAGCGGAATCCATATGAAGGGTCAGGAAAACCTGAGCCTCTGAGATATGACCTGTCAGGATTTTGGTCAAGGAGAATTGACCGTGAACACAGGCTGGTTTACAGGATTGATGGAGATGATCTGGTCATTTATAGTTGCCGCTTTCATTATTAAACGGCTGCACTCAACCTGGCGGCAATTATTATCAGTCCTTGTCTTTTTTCTCTTCTTCCTTTTCTTTCTTCAAAGGATGCTTATTGAGGATATCGCCTTTTGGGGAAATCTGTACTTCATAACCTTCTTTGCCATTATTGACATCCATCTCGTAGCAAACCCCTTTATCGGGTGTTTCGACCTTTGCAACTTCGGAAATTTTAAAACCAGCAAAATTCTTTGCGGCTGATGCGGTGACTTCTTTAGGAAGGTCTGCGGATTTTATTTCGGTTTCAGTTTCCAGCCATTTTCCTGCAGCATCGAAGTTGGCCGACATTTCAACTCCTTTGTCTTTAAAAGTAGCCTCAAAGGCATCTTTTTCCATTTCGTATTTTACATCGGTTGCAGCCGGGAACATCTTTACAAAAGCCTGTTTCACTGCATCAGTTGCCTGAACCGGGGAACCGGGTTCTCCCGGCATATGTCCTGCACAGCATGAACCTCCCTGCATTTGGCAGCCATGACTTTTTTCCATCATTTCAGGAGGGCAGCAGCCAGGACTTCTTCCCATCATCATGCCGGGACCGCAACCAGGACCTCTTCCCATCATACCGCCCGGGCCTTCGCCATGACCCCTTTCCATCATCTCATACCTGAAACCATGATGACGGTTAAAACAATGATGCTTCAATTTGCAAATCCCTCCTGCAATACATATGAGGAATAGGATGAATCCGACTGCGATAAAAAACCAGGAGATGTAAACAAAGAATTTGCCTTGTATTTCTTTTTTAAACTTGGCAAGCAACAATGTGCCTGCAAGAATGGTCAGCAATGAAATGGCTAAAAGATGCATAATCTGAAATGTTAAAAATGACTACTCTGTTTGCGGTTTTCGTCTTTTCCGGTCAGTTGGCAGGCCAAAGAAAAGAAACTGCCTGTGAATCAATACAAATATAAAGCAATTTAAGACTCCTGCATAGTATATTGCCAAATGTTTTATAAAGAATATATGCATGGAGGGTTCATTACTGAGCATTTAAAACTCCCTAACCAGGCTTGAACGGTTGGGATCAGGGTATCCACCGGCGAAGGTTATTTTTTTGAAGGCTGACAGGTGATAAATGATTTATTCTCAGCCAGAATGTCCCAGCATCCGGAATTAATTACTTTTCCCCTGGTCCTTTCCCTCGGCTGATGCCCGTCCTCAAGATACAATATACCGCCTGGTTTGATCAGGCTGTTTAGTCCCTTCAGAAACCCGCTTGTATCTTTCACCATGTGAAACATATCCAAACAGTAAATGACATCGGCGGTATTTGAGGGAATATTCACGGTTTTGCCATCAGTAAGCACCGGCCTGACATTCTTCAGCTTGTATTTCTCAATCCTGCGATGTGCCGACTCAATTGCCAGTTCATGGATGTCCACTGCATAAACCAAACCGCTCTCACCCACCTGCTCTGATGCTTTTTTCAAATACCGCCCCGTCCCTGAGCCATAATCAATTACCGTTTGACCTTTTTGGAGATTAAATGGCCTTAGACGGTTATCAGGTGGTTTGATAAGATCCCCGATATTAAACATGCATGCCATCATTTTAAAAGCCCAGCCTGGCATCCGGTCCATTTCGTTGCCTGTCAGTATTTTTTTCATGATCTATCCTTTGTTGCTGAATTAAACTTTGACCACTCTCAGTATGTATGTTTGATGCAACGCACCGAAAGGCCGTGGCTTTTAAAGGTCGTGAACCTGTATACGCCCTGGTCCTCATCGTTGATGCTGCGGTATATGGCAAGCGTGTCTATTTGAGTGGCTGTCCAGTACAGGGCATTCCTGAGAAGGCTTTGAAAACTGCCGTGAGTATTCCTGTATCCTCCAGGCAAGACCGTGAAACCGCTGGAGTTGCTGCAATTGGTATCGTTGGACCAGCCAAGGGTGGCCTTCAGTTTTTTGCCGACTTCTCCTGAGTTTCTTAAAAAAACCGAGTCTGCTTCATGCTGATCCATACCAAGTGTTGTTTCAAGCAGTTTCCAGTCCTCGTCATACGGCAAATGCCATCCCGAAGGACAAACATCCTGTGCACTGTTCCCTGATTGTAGTTTTTTGCCCGGGGCATTCATTGCAGCCGGCCAGTTATACAGCACCCCGTAACGCTTGTAGTTTTCGGTGTTTTTAGAAGCAGCAACAATGCTGTCTTCATACCCGTAAACGTAATAAAACTTCAGAGAGTCGGATCCCTTCGAGGAGGGCTTCACCGACGGCAGCCAGGCAAGATTTTCGGCCATCCAGGTCTGGTTGCCTATTTTGACTACAGCATAATTCTTCCCGTCACTGTCCCTGCAAAGAACAAATTCAACGGTATATTTCTTTGAAGCAGTGGGCGAATCGGTAATGATAGTGATATAATTGCCTCCCCTGCATCTGTATAGAAGGACGTCTCCGATCTTATACCCAAGGTTGTAGATTTTAATCCCCTTTAAAGCTGTGCTTGCGGATGCAGTGCCTGCCCCAAGGTATATTACCCTGTCGGCCCCGGCTGAGGTTTCCGTGCAGACTGCCTTGAATCCCGATCTGCCCCGGCTGGACGTAAGGTTAACCATATACACCCCTGTTTTTGAAAGGAACAGTTCGAACCGGGCAGAACCGGCCCTGGCCCAGGCCTGGGTATGGGCTATTTTTTGTCCGGCGAGGTTATATACATCCACAGCAACATCCTGGGCTTCGGGCAAATTTGTGACAAAGCTTGTCCTGCCCGAAAACGGGTTGGGGAAGATACTTCCGTTCTGATTCGTCTTGCCCGGGTCTGAAATACCATCATTCACATTAAGTACCAGGGTGTCGCTGCCCGGCAGGGTAACATTCTCATTGGTCCTGAGATTGGTGGCTTTCACACTGTCCACGGTATTGGCTGCACCTGATGCCGTGAATGTCATATAGAGGGTTTGCCCGTCAAGGAACAAAACGCTCAACATAGAAACCGCAAGGAGAAGTTGTGTTTTCATCAGTATCCGTCTATGCTGTAATTAACTAAACCTGTATCAGGATCTATGTTAGGGATCTCATCAGTCATGATGATCTGAACTGTAGGATCACCC
>JAPLDN010000124.1 GCA_026391755.1 Bacteroidota bacterium | reverse complement strand
AATTCACATTGGTACGGCGGATGCGGCGTTCCGGCAGTCCATGCCGACTGCCATCTCCTGGCTTATTCACCGTTGAACGGCAATCTTTATGCATGCAACGATGGTGGCCTTTTTGGGACGACAAACGGAGGCACATCATGGCAATATTATACTGAAACCATGACTATAGGCCAGATCTATAAACTGGGAGTAGCCCAAACAGTCAGGAATAAAGTCATCAACGGATTCCAGGATAATGGCACATATACCTATACTTCAGGCGGATGGCTTGCTACCGGGGGAGGAGACGGGATGGAATGCGCAATAGACTATTCTGATGCCGCTTACACTTATCACACCATATATTACGGGGATATTTACCGTAAATATAACAACAACAATGAAACACATATTGCAGGCATTGGAGTGAACGGGATAACCGAAAGCGGTGCCTGGGTCACACCCTTCATCCTGAGCAAATCGAACCACCGCCGGATGTTCGTGGGCTATAAAAATATATGGAGGGCCGATAATGTGCTTGCTTCAAGCATAAATTTTGTAAAAATATCCAATAATCTTGCCGGAAGCAACGGCAACGATATGGCTGTTCTGGAGCAATCAATCGCCGACAGTAACATCTTGTACGCAGCCCGTTCCGACAATAAACTGTTCCGCTCCGACAACTGCCTGTCATCAAATCCGGTGTGGATCAACATCTCCGGCTTCCTCCCCGCCTCTCTTACTGCAACTTCCCTTGCAGCCCATCCTGCTGATCCCAATATTATCTATATGACCTCAGGTACAAAGGTGTATAAATCCACAAACAAAGGGACAAACTGGACTAATATCTCAGGGAACCTGCCTGCCGTGCACATCAGTTCTATTGTATATTACAAAAATGCAAATGAAGGCTTATATGTGGGCACCGATGCCGGGGTTTATTACAAGGACGCATTTACAAACGGGTGGATATCTTTCAGCAAAGGCCTGCCGGCAAACGGACTGATCACCGAGCTTGAGATATACTATGATAATGATTCGGTTTCACAGGATGCTATCAGTGCATGTTCATTCGGAAGAGGCTTATGGGGTTCCAATATATATCATTCACCGGTGACTGTTGATTTCCAGGCAAGCCAGACAACAATCCCGGTTGGCTGTATAATCAATTTCTCGGATCTCTCCGGAGGTGTCCCTACATCCTGGGCCTGGACCTTTGAGGGTGGTTCCCCTGCCAGCTCAAACCAGAAAAACCCTGCCAATATCACTTACTCCACACCCGGCACTTACAGCGTGAAACTAAAATGCTGGAATGAATTTTCCCAGGACAGCATTACCAAAACAAATTATATATCAGTAAGTGGGACCCTGCTACCCGCTGTCAACTTCAAATCTGATAAACAGGCTATTTGCCTGGGAGATACGGTCAGTTTCACCGATCTTACGAAGAACTGTCCCAATACCTGGGTGTGGCAGTTCACACCGGATGCAGTCAATTATGTCAACGGCACCAATAGTTCTGCCCAAAACCCGCAGGTGGTCTTTAACAATCCCGGGCAGTATGATGTTAAACTTTCTGCAGCAAACAATAATGGCCAAAGTTCGATTAGCAAAATATCCTACATTATTAACGGGGGTTACAGCACGCCTTTCATTGAAAATTTCAGTGGAGGCTTTGCCCAGCACAACTGGACGATTGTAAATCCCGAAAACGATATCACCTGGGATACTATTGCTGTTCCTGGAAACACAGCCGGGTCCAGGTCAGCCTGGATGAATTTTTATCATTACCAGGCCATTAATAAACGGGATCAGCTGATAAGCCCTCCCATTATGATGCCTTCTACTCTTCCGATCGAACTCTCTTTCCGTCATGCCTATGCCCAGCGGCTCTCATTAAAGGATTCCCTGATCGTAAAGATTTCAGAGGACTGCGGACAGACCTGGCAAAGGCTCCTCTCCCTGGGCCCTGATGGCACACCTTCGCAATTTGTAACCGCCATGCCTGCCAGTACTTCTTTTGTGCCTCAGGGTTCCAATGAATGGTGCAGCGGGTCTTACGGGGTCAATTGTTATTATGTCAACCTTCAGGATTATGTTGGAAAACAGGATATCAGGCTGATGTTCGAGGCCTTCAACCGCAATGGCAATAATCTGTACCTTGCTGATATTACCGTGCAGGGTGAGGTTGGAATTGCCGGAAATGTTCTCGAGCTCGAAGGGGGGTCAATTTATCCCAACCCTTCTCACGGGATGTTCACCCTGGAGTGCAAACAATGCAGGGGTGACCAGGCTCTCAGCATTGTTTCAGGTGACGGTATCGAAGTGTTCACAAAACAAATCCCCGAGAGCAAGCAGTCCATGAAAGAGATAATCGACCTGAGGGGACTCGCTAAAGGGATCTATATTATTCACCTTACCTGCAATAACAATACGAGGGTAGGGAAACTGGTCATTAATTAGTTAACGAAGGAAATTTCCCAGGCAGGAACATGGTTTTATTTTTCAGCAATACCATCGACGATAATCTGATCAGGCTTGATGAGGATGAGTCAAGGCATTGTATTAAAGTGATGAGGCTTGGGAAAAACGATATTATTCATGTTACCGACGGGAAAGGGAATCTTTATGATGCATGCATATCCGATACCGCTTCGGGAAAAGT
>JAPLDN010000297.1:2857-5535 GCA_026391755.1 Bacteroidota bacterium | reverse complement strand
ATATTCATACCTGGCCCCTGCTTCAATAGTCAGGCGCTTCCAGAACTTCTTTGAAAGCTGGGCATAAACTGAAACATTTTCCGAATTGTACTGCCCGCTTTGGTAAGCTGTGGTTGTCCCGTCAGGCGCGAGTACACCGCTGAACACCTGCCCTTCGGAATGTGAAAAAACACTTACAACACCCCCTACAAGGGTGAAATCACCCAGCTTACTGAACCTGCGGCTGAATTTAATTTCATCATAAACCGTTGTATAACGGTTCGACTGGTTATTCGTTGCATTGGTATTACCATAATAAATGCGGTTCTTGAAGCTGATCTGGTTCCCTCGTCTATCGAAGTACTTGATAAAAGGATCAACATAAAAACTGAACACCTTAAAATAGGATAAAGCTCCGGGGTAAGATTTATAGATGTTCGTATCGGCATCATACCAGAAATAGGTTTCAGCACTTTGGTTATACATGAAATTCCCGTTCAGGCCATATGTAAGACCGGGGACCTTCTTATTCCTGACCTGGGTATTGAAATAGACCTTGGCCCGCTTTATGAACTCCCCCTTGTTAAATGCAGTGTCTGAAGCGGCTTCAGGCACCCCGCCAATATATCCCTGGTCCTGGAAATAACTTGCGCCAATGCTTACGTCAATGTTGTCGAACTGCTGAAGATGAGATACCGATATTCCATACTTGAGAGGGTTAAAGCCGTTCCATGGTTTTGTATAACTCCTGGGAGGCGCGCTGTAAATGCCAATAAAAGAATTAACCCTGGTTTCGGGTGTTGACTTCGGATAAACCGTTCTGATATTAATGGCTCCTGTGATGGCTGAAGATCCGTATACAACTGAGGAAGCGCCCTTGACAAGCTCGATCTGCTCCACATCATCCACTGGGAGAAAACCCCAGTCGGGTCGCCCTGCATCACCCCTCATCATCGGGATCTCATCTACCATCACCATAACCCTGCTGCCGAGACCAGAGCTGAAGCCGCTGCCGCCCCTTATCTGGGGCTCATTGTCAACAATAGCAATCCCGGGGATCTTGTCAATCGCCTGGTCCACGCTCGATGGATTGGACGACTGTATGCTCTGTGCCTTAAGAACGTCAATCGTGGCTATCGACTCTTCGACTTTCTGTTCATATTTGGAACCGGAAACAATCACGGTATTCAGTTCCTGTGTAGTAGGGTTGATCAAGACATTAAGAATGATGGGCTTACCATCGCCCGGAACACTGATTGGGCGCTCAAGTTTTTCATACCCGATGCAGGAAAAAACAATAATATGTTCACCCTTCTCTATCTCAAGCTTATAATTCCCGTCATTATCGGTGAACGTTCCTCCGGTTTTCCCTTTGATACCAATATTTGCAAAAGCAACCGGGTCGGAGTTCGAGGCATCGGTAAGCTTGCCCTTCACCAAAGAATGGGTCTGGGCCATTAGGCCCGAAAGAGGAAGGACAAAAAAAGATACCAGGAAAATAATTAAAAGGACAATTTGCTTCATCCAATTTTGGGTTTGGAGGACAAAATTACGAAAATTATTTATGTTATTTGGCCTGAAGGGCTGATGCGACAGCTCCATCGCTGATAACCAGTGATTTAAACTGAAGAGAAGGGGATGGTACCTGGCTTCCCAAACCAAGGGAATTCCATTTGGAATCAATAGTTGAAATAGTTTTTTCGTCCATCACGATCACATTGGGCCATTCACGGGCGAAATGATCAATTCCGGGACTCTTCATGGTGCCGTCGGCAAATAATACAGGATATTTAATGCCGTTATCCTGTTCGGTATAAAAACAATCCCGCATCGGATCCAGGTTATTGGCAACGATCCAGCAAAGGGTGGATAGATTGCGAACATCAAGAAAGTGATCCACAAACACAATAAAACTCACATTCTTTATGTAACCCTCTTCGTTGATTTGCCTTGCAATAGCACGGATCTCAGCCGGCCTTGTTTTTATTACAGAAAACAATATAACTGATATCCCATCCAGAATAAGGTCCGTGTTGGCGGATGTGATAGAGTGTATGGCCGACAGTATACCTTTTTCATCAATGTAAGGAGCCCCCCTGGCCGGGGTATCGGTTCCCTCTTCCGCTGTTTTTAATGTTGCGTCAAGCCCGATCTTGCTCCCGAAACCATAACGCCGGCTTGAATGGTCCAGTATATCAACAGGCCCCTGAATAAAATGAATATCTTCCACGGGATCCGTATGAATACTGATCAGCCGGGCAAGCTGCTTATAATCGTTGAGATCGGTGCCCGCTTCAAATATTGCCATGATCTTGTTGAACATCATCTGCCCTGCTCCCCAAAGAGAGCTCATGACTTTGATGGCCTGGCCGGGATACTGCTTATGAATCGAAGCAAGCACAATATTGTGAAAAACTCCTTCCGGAGGCATATGCATATCGGAGAGTTCGGGTACAACCGATAACCTGATCGGGGCCAGGAATATCCTTTCAGTCGCTTTCCCTATCCAGGCGTCTTCCTGGGGTGGGATCCCCACAATAGTGGCCGGATAAACCGCATCTTTCCTGTGTGTGATGCAGGTCACATGAAAACGGGGGAACATCCCTGCCAGTGAATAAAACCCGGTATGATCGCCAAAAGGTCCTTCAAGTATAAGGTCTTCCGAAGTATCAATATATCCTTCGATAACAAAATCAGCA
>JAPLDN010000297.1:0-2830 GCA_026391755.1 Bacteroidota bacterium | reverse complement strand
ATCAGCATCTGAAGGCACCTCGAGATCATTGGTGAGGCATCTCACCATCTCCACTTTCTTCTTCCTCAGGAATCCTGCAAAAAGATATTCATCGAGATTCTCAGGCAAAGGGGCCGTGGCGGCAAATGTATACACCGGGTCACCTCCAAGCGTAACCGACACAGGCATTCGTTTTCCTGCCTTTTTATAAAGCTGGTAATGAAATGCTGAGCCTTTATGCATATGCCAGTGCATGCCTGTAAGGTCAGGGCCGAATACCTGCATCCTGTACATGCCGAGGTTACGGGTATGGTTTTCGGGATTCCTTGTATGAACGCATGGAAGTGTAATAAATGGCCCGCCGTCATATGGCCAGCATGTCAAAACCGGCAAACGGTTAAGGTCGGGCTTGTCCATCACAACTTCCTGGCAGGCGCCCCGCCCGCTTATTGTCTTTGGCATCCAGGAAGAGATCTCCTGCAGGGCAGGCAGCAGCCTGAGCTTATCAATAAAATGTGCCCTGGGCCCCATGAATTCCTTTACCAGGCCCTCAATCATTTTACCGGCATCATCCAGATCGTTCAGGCCCAGGGCCATATTCATCCGTTTGTCACCAGCGAAAGCAAGTATAAGAATAGGGAATTGAGTACCATTGTTTTCAAATAACAAGGCCTTACCACCACTCTTAACTACCCTGTCGGCTATTTCGGTAACCTCCAGTACGGGAGAAACGAACTCCTTCACACGGGTAAGTTCTCCCGTGGATTCAAGGGCCTGGATAAAGTGACGCAGTGATTTGTAGGGCATTGGGTCCTGGATAGCTGGATAGCTGGGTAGCTGGATATCTAGTTATCTAGTTATCCAGTGATCCAGTTACCTAATTAAATTCCTTTTCCCCGAATTTGCTGGGGCTTTTTTTGTCGTTATACTTTGAAGGGCACTTCAGAAGCAGGGATTTCGCTATAAAAGTATCTCCCTGCATGGAGCCCACAACGACTACCTTCTCCGACTTTTCGAAATCCTGGGGTTTTGCATTATGATAAATAACCTGCTTCACCACACCTTTGGCATCAATAATGTAAAAGCTGAAACGGTTAGCATCCTTTTTCGCATCATATTCCAATGGCTTGCTCCGGTCGAGATTGCCTATAATATGCATTTCCTTCCCCGGCGATTTAGCTGCCTCCCCGAAGTCGGAATATGTGCTGGAATCGCTTATCGTTGTTATCACCACCGCAATTGCGATCACTAACACGAGTATAATAATTATATGAATGGTCTTCATTGACTGTTATGGCTTTCTTTTTCTCTTATTTCCTTTTCAAGTTTTCCGATCCTCCTGTCCATAAAGAAAAGGTAAACGAATATCCCGACCAGGATCAGTGCGAGGACTGCAACCACAACAAATATTTTTCCGTAAGTCTCCATATAGTTAATTTACGATTTAGCGTTCCTCAAGCCGTTGTCTGATCTTCGACATCCTGACCCTTATCTGAAGGATCCAGGTCCCAAGAAGGATCCAACCGATAGCTGCCGGATAAAAAACTGTGCGCATCGAAGGGTTGAGCCCCATGGGCATTACAGGTGTGGAACTGTCATTCCCTGTTGCCGGATGCAGGCTGCTCGAAAGTTTGGGGAGTATCAATACAAAAATGATCCAGAGTACAAAGGCAAAAATATTGTACACGGCAGAAACCTTCGCCCGTTTATGCCGGTCTTCCACTGAGCTCCTCAAAATGACATAAGCCAGGTAAATAACAAGGCCAACAGCCGCACCGTTCAGTTTAGGGTCCTTGACCCAGGGTGAGCCCCAGGTGAAATTTGCCCAGATCATCCCGGTGAAGATCCCAAGAAAACCGAACATTAATGCCACATTCACAGCTTCTATAGCTATCCTGTCATACTTTTCATCGAAGCCTTTCAGGTATTTAAGACTATAAATGAAAGAGACAATAAGCATGGTAAACATCCCGAACCACATACCGACGTGATAAAAGATGTTGCGCATCGATTCATGGATGATTGGCATCTGGGGTATGTCAACATAAAATCCGTAGGTCACAGCGTAAAGCAGGAGTGCCAGGCTAAGGATTTTCCACCAATACGTTTTTATCATAAAATTTATATTCATTATCCCGCTGTCACGCTATCACGATTATAACACGATCACGTTATTTATAATTAGTCTCGCCAAAGATAAGGAAATAACAGGAACGCCAGGAGGATCACGGCAACATTAATTATCAACAAAATGAAGATCAGCGGGATATTCCCGCTCCAGGAGTTGGATGCCAGAGCCGATCCTGATACTTTCATCAGGGTCATCAGCAGTGGCAGCACGATAGGGAAACTCAGAATTGCCATCAGTGAAAAATTATTCGATGCTCGTGATGCGATTGCGGCAATCATGGTAAGCACCGATGACAGCCCAAGGCTGCCGAGAATGAGTGCAGTAAAAAACAGGGCCGGGTTCTGGATCATATTACCCATAAGCATGACAAAGAACAGCAGGGATAAAACAGATAATATCGCCATCAGCAACAGGTTATACAGGATCTTTGAGAGGATAATCGCCTCGGGGCTTGCGATGGTATAATAATACAAGTGGCGGGCCGGGCTTTCCTGGACAAAACTCTTTGAGATACCGTTCACCGCGACAAACAGCAGTATGATCCAGAAAAGTGAATTCCAGGTTTCGGAGGTAATAGTTCCGGTAAATGCGAGATAGGTAACAAAAACAGTGGAAACGAGGTAAAGAAGTATGCCGTTTATGACATAACGCTGTTTCAGTTCCAGCCTTATCTCCTTAAGAAAAAGATAGGTCAATTCCCGGCTTAGAAGCATATCATAT
>JAPLDN010000099.1 GCA_026391755.1 Bacteroidota bacterium | reverse complement strand
GCCCTCATGAAATACCTCGACAAGCAGTCCATTGTCACGCTTATGGGCGTCAGCAGCGATTATAAGAAGATGTGCGGGATCGACACTATGATGGCGGCAGGTCATTTTATCCTGGAAGACGGGGATATGAATTATGCCGTGCTGGGCTATGGGATTGCCGATTACCTTGGAGCAAATCTTAATGATTTTAAAAATCCCATCACGGTCTATGTCGCCAGGCGTGATGCCAGCTTTTCAAATGTATTTGACAATGCGTTCAATACAGCTTCGATTTTTCCTTCGGGTACATTTTCAATACAAACCGACTTTGATGTAAAATACGTTCTTCTGCCCATCCGTTTTTTACGCCAGATCCTGGGATACAAAGAAGAACTTACATCGCTGGAGATCGGTTTGGATAAAACGGCCGACCCGGCTGTTGTTCAGCAAGCCCTGAAGGAAGTTGCCGGGGAAAAATTCAGGATAAAAAACAGGTATGAACAACAGGAGCTTATTTACAAGATCTTCCGAACCGAGAAATGGGCTATCGTTATGATATTGGCTTTTATCCTGCTGATCGCCACGTTCAATGTGATCGCTTCGATCTCTATGCTCATCCTTGAAAAGAAAAAGGACATCGCTGTACTGCAAAGCCTGGGGGCAAGTAAAATTCTGGTTCAGCGGATATTTATGATCGAAGGATTGCTGATTTCTTTTTGCGGGGCCGTGGCGGGGCTGACCCTCGGGGCCGCTATATGCTGGGCGCAGATGCGGTTTGGCCTGATCAGGCTGGGCGACGTTAACAGTACATTTGTTGTCAACAACTACCCGGTGCATATGATTCCTCTTGATTTTCTGATTATCTTTATGATTGTAATGTCTATTGGCTTTATCGTCGGATGGTACCAGATCTATACTATCCGGAGAATCGATGTAAGCATGATGCGGGCCGAATAGCCTTAACTGCCAACCCAGTCCTAAGAATAAAAATATGACTCTCAAACACTTTGCCACTCTCATTCTCTTCCTGGGTTTTATCAGGTTTTCCCCCTCACTTCTTGCCGGCAGCATCGACGTCAAACCTGGCAGGAATGCGGTTAATTTCACTTCATCCCCATTTCAGTCCCTGAATGTCAATGTGGATTTAAGCAAACTCGATTTCCGCGAGATACAAACCAGGCTCGGGCCGTTTACAGAACTTTTTGCTGAGGGTTTTGGGTTTAACAATATTCCCGGTGAACCCAAACTCCCGGTTTATCATAAACTGATCCAGGTTCCTGTCGGGGCAGGTTACGAGATCCGGATCAGTTCTTCACATTTCACGGAGTTCAGGCTCAACGATCATGGCATTGCGTCACGACTCATCCCGGCCCAGGAACCGCTTTCGAAGAACATCACCGATCCAGGGAAGCTCCCTTTTGTGATCAGCCAAACGGCATACCGGCAAAATAAATTCACTGACGCTCCTCTTGTGAATATCTCCTATGCAGGTATCATGAGGGCTGTTGTTCTTGCAAGGCTTGACATCTCTCCTGTTCAGTACAACCCGGCCACCGGTCTGATCAGGGTGTATGACCATCTTGAAGCAATGATAATCTTTACACATCCGGATCTTCAGTCTACAAAAAAACTTCTTGAGAAATACAACTCGCCTTATTACCAGGCTTTATACAGCAGGATACCGAATTATACAAAATCGGCAGGTTCATTTATCTCTTCTTCTCCTGCCACCTATGTGATTGTTGCCCATGCATCCTTCAAAGATGCGTTGAAACGATTTATCGCCTGGAAAACCCGTAAAGGTTTCAGGGTGATTGCTGCATACACCGACAATCCGGCTTTAGGAAACACCCCTGAATCAATCAAAGCTTATATCCAGGATCTTTATAATAATCCGCCTTCAGGATATAATCCTCCAAGTTTTGTTTTGTTCGTTGGTGATGTGGCCCAGATCCCTGCCTGGAACACGGGAGGACATCCTTCCGACATGTATTACTGTGAGTATACAGGAGATTATATTCCCGAGATCACTTACGGGAGGTTTGCGGCCCAGAACACCGTCCAGCTGAATGCTTATATTGACAAGACACTGGAGTATGAACAATATACCATGCCTTCTGATGCTTTCCTGGGCGAGGCTGTGATGGTGGCAGGCGCCGATCAGGATAACGGCCCTTTGTACGGGAACGGACAGATCAATTATGGAACAGAAAATTATTTTAACACAGCCCACAACATTTTATCCCATACTTACCTTCAGCCTGAAGCCTCCGGCGCAAATTATGCATTGAACATACGCCAGAATATTTCAGACGGGGTCGGTTTTGCAAACTATACAGCCCATGGAAGCGAATCGGGATGGGCTGACCCTTCTTTCCAGATTGCAAATATTGCTGCTTTGCAGAATGCCCATAAATACCCCCTGATGATCGGCAACTGCTGCAAAACGTCCAATTTCAGCGTGAGTTGTTTCTCCAAGGAAATAACCCGGGTTGCAAATAAAGGAGCTTTGGGTTATATCGGCTGCTCCGATTATTCATACTGGGATGAGGATTACTGGTGGGCCTGCGGATATAAGACTGCCATTTCGGCCCAGCCTCCCTATGAACCTGATCACCTTGGTGCGTATGACAGGTCATTCCATGATTATGGCGAGCCATTATCGGAATACTTTATAACCATGGGACAGATGGTACAGGGCGGTTGCCTGGCTGTTGAGGAATCCAATTCAGGAATGAAGCTTTACTACTGGGAAACATATTGCCTGATGGGCGATCCCTCCCTGAGTATATATTACTCGATACCTCCTGCCCTGCAGGCCGGCTTCGAGCATATCAGGATTGCGAATATGACCAGCCTGAACGTGACAACAGAACCTTTATCGTATGTGTCCCTGTCCCTCAATGACAGCACCCTTCTCGACGCCAGGAGCGTGGATTCGACGGGACTCACAACTCTGAATTTTCCCGCCGTTCCTTCACCTTGTTATGCGCGTTTGATAATTACAATGCAAAATCGCAAGCCCCTGGTCGACAGCGTACAGTTCATTACTCCAACCGGGACGGCTGAACAGGCATCTGAGGGATCCATTTCGGTTTATCCCAATCCCTTTTCTTCAAAGTTCACGGTAGCTGTGGATGAAAAAAAACAGGGTACTGTCATGGTCAGCCTTTTCGATACTTTCGGGAACAGGATGCTTCTCATGAATCACCTGGGACAGCAGGACGGCAGGCAGTTTATCACCATTGATGCAGCAAATCTGGATCCCGGTATGTATTTCTGCAGGATACAGACTGAAAGCCGCACTGAGATCAGGAAGGTGATCCTGAGCCGGTAGGAATCATCCGAAGGCGCAAGGGTTTACCTCACCGGCTAAACAAGGAGATTTTCACCTTATTTACTCCAATGATCTCACCGCCTGGAGTCGCGGGGTCGGTTATTGTTGTGACAAGCCATAGTTGCGAGGAATCCCAATCTGTATTGGTGACCGTGAATTTTTTCGTATAGGAATAGGTTTTCGTGGTATCAACACTGGCTGTGAGTTGCTCGCCGTAGGTACCGTTCATGGAAGCCCTGAAGGTTTCGTTGAAGTAATAAGGATTGATTTCAGGCGTAGTGCCTGCAGCGGTATCCTTGTTGGACTGCAGTCCGGCAATACTATCCTCTAAAATATACAGGTTGATGCCTGCGCTTGACGTGAGCTTTCTCTTGAACCTTACGGTCACATTGGCAGTGATTTCCTTAGTGTCTGAATTATAGGTTGACCGGGCCGAAATTCCTGTTTTAACTGGCTTGGCCATCTGTATCTCAATTGCAGCAGCCCATTGGTCGGAATTCACAGGATAACTGCCGCCGACCTGGGAACGGTTTATCAGGGCCCTGGGTACATAACCAATTGAGAAATCGGTGCACCATTGGGCACCTTCAGGGGTCCTGAGGTCCAGGGTGTACTTTGGGTCAGGATCGGCAAGGCTCGTGGCATGCACTTCCATGATAATCACTTTCCCAAGGTAGTAATCGGCCAGTTTATGGGCTTTTTGAGTTGCAAGCGGACAGTTATTGCATTTATGGCCTGTATATTCCTCAAGCAGGACAAACGGTTTATTTGTGGTATCATATGTTGTCTTCACGGCTGCATAGGGTGGATCCAGTTTATCACAAGAAGTAAGGATCCAACCAAACACCAACAGGACAGGAAGCAGAATTCTGAATAGTTTCATATCGCCTTGGATTATCATTAACATTAAAAACTGCTGGTAACGGTAAGCGTAAGCCCGCTGGACTGAGGCACATAGCGGCAAACACCGCCTACGCAAATGATCCCTTCACGCTGCCTTCCCCAGGAAAGCTGGATCCTCGATGTATTATAAACAAATCCTGCTGCAACATTATAATAATGGAGTTGTTTGCTTGCATCCGAATTACCGTAATTCCACTGGTCGCTGACCGAAAAGAACCATTTGGGTGAAATTGTAATTTCCATCAGGC
>JAPLDN010000375.1 GCA_026391755.1 Bacteroidota bacterium | reverse complement strand
TCCACAAGGGGCAGGTCTTCCTTCTTGTAGCGGAAGGTTCGCGGGGTGTGGTTGTATTCAAAGGAATCCTCGGTCCATTTGGCTTTATAACCCACGATATGGTGCTTCCCTTCAGGGTAATCCTTAAACAGGATCTCTGCCGGGGGCATCACCTGGGGGCCTTTCTTTCCGCCAAGGACCGAAAGGTTGAATTCTCTTCCTTCGATGAACTGTTCAATAAAGATCTCCTTTGGGTTCAGCTTTTTCAGTTTTTGTATGTATGCGTTATTGTTTCCTTTGAAAATATTTTCCTCGTCAAGACCAAGGGAGCCGTCTTCCCATATGGGTTTTGCAATATATGTTTCATCCTTTTTAAGCTTGCCCAGCTGATCCAGGGTATACCAGTCGGAAGTAGGCAGGCCATGCAGCCTCATCTGCTGTTTGCCAAGAACTTTACTTGTTGTAAGGAACATGGCCTCGAGTTGGACCCCGGTATAGGGGATTTTCAGAACATTCAGGATTGAGGGGCTGATATGAAGCAGGGCGCCGGTGCCTTCCATCATTTCAACAAGGTTGAAGACCACGAGCGGCTTCATCTTTTTCAGCTGAGCGATGACTTCATCCAGGTGGATATCAAAAGGGACTGCAAACGATTCATACCCCAGTACGCTGAGAGCTTTTTTAATGAACCTCATCTGCCTTACGACATCGAGCTCATCATCTTTCGGGTGTTCGCTCATCCTGTTGTAAAGGAAGACCACTTTGTTATTTTTCATTTGGATTATTTATCTGAAATTATATTCATTGCAAAAATAAAAAGCAATGAGCCATGAGCCATAAGCCATGAGTTTGTAATGTGTATAACTCATCACTCATCGCTCATCGCTCTCTCCATCGCCGAATCCATGATCCATCCCATCAGTTTAAGGTATGGTATTCCCTGGAGGTTGCAGATGATAGGCAGGTCGGAATGTTCGGGATGAAGTCCTGCAAGGGGGTTTACTTCCATGAATCCCGGATTGCCTTCTGCATCGAGGCGGATATCCACCCTTCCGCCATCCCTGCAGTTCAAGGCCCTCCAGGCATCCAGTGAAACCTTTGCGCAGCGCTCGGCGAGTTCGTCCGATACAATACTGTAATGAACCCGTTCATCGCATTCTTCCTTATTTACATAAGTATAGGCATCGGCTTCGGCTTGTTTATTAAGGATCACTTCCATTATACCCACTGATCTTGCTTTTTCACCTGTGCCGACAATGCCAACGGTAAATTCGCGGCCGGGCAGGTAGGTTTCAATGATAAGACCCTGTTCAAAACGCGGCAGCAGTTCCATGCACACCGTTTCCAGTTCGGCCGGTGTATTTACTTTGCTTTTCGAATCAATGCCTTTACCGGTGCCCTCTCCAAGCGGCTTGACAAAAAGAGGATACGGGAGATTTACGAGGGCGATATCCGCCTTCATTTTAACCACTGCAAAATCAGGAGTGGGTACGCCACAATCCCTGACCACGTGTTTGGTCATTCCCTTATGTAATGTAAGAGCAAGAACAAGCGGGTCGGAGAAAACATAAGGTATGCTGTAGGCGTCAAGTAATGCCGGCACCTGGGCTTCACGCCCGATACCGTACATCCCTTCGCAGATGTTGAACACCAGGTCCCAGCGTTCGCCACCGGCCAGTTTCTGCACAAGATGCCTTACATGACCTATACGGACTGTTGAATAACCAAGTTGCTGAAGAGTATTGTCAATAGCGTCGACCGTACTTTCACGGTCAAATTCTGCTGTTTCTTCTTCCGAAAAACCTTCTTTCAGATAATCTGACCGCAGGTCATAAGTAAGTCCGACGACCATAGGCTAAGAAAAATCAGGATATTGGAATTCCCTGTTTTCGAAATTTCTGAGACGGGCATAGCCGTTTTCTTCTTTCCCCAAAAAATAATCGGGGAGAAGGGGAATCTTTCCGCCGCCGCCCGGTGCGTCGACCACGTAGGTGGGAACTGCATACCCGCTCGTATGGCCCCGAAGGCCTTCCATGATCTCCAGGCCCTTACTGATCGTGGTTCTGAAATGGCCTGTACCGAGAACAGGATCACACTGGTAGATATAATAAGGCTTAACCCTGGCGCGCAGCAAAGCATGCATAAGGTTCTTCATCACCTGGATATCGTCGTTAACGCCTTTCAGAAGAACGGTCTGGCTTCCAAGTGGTATCCCGGCATTGGCAAGCTTTTCGCAGGCTTCCTTAACTTCGGCAGTCAGCTCATCGGCATGCGTGAAATGGATGCTGAGAAACAAGGGATGATACTTCTTAAGCATATTCACAAGCGGGCGGGTTATGCGTTGGGGCAGTACCACCGGGACTTTTGTTCCAATACGGATGATCTCCACATGGGGTATTGCACGGAGGCGCGAAAGCAGGTATTCGAGGTGCAGGTCGGGCATAGTGAACGGATCTCCGCCTGAGATCAGTACATCCCGGATCTCGGTGTGATTCTGAATATACTCGAGGCCGGCTTCCCAGGCTTTGACGCCTACATGGCATTTGTCCTTTGCAACCATTCGTGTACGTGTACAATACCTGCAGTATGTAGAACAGAACCCGGTGACAAGAAACAAAACACGGTCGGGGTAACGGTGTACAATATTTTCAACAGGGCTGTCATGCTCTTCCGACAAGGGATCTGCGTTTTCGCCCGGATGGACGATGAATTCATCGAATACCGGGACTACGCTTTTACGTAAAGGATGATCTGCATTTATCCTGTCGAGCAGGCTTATATAATATGGGGTTATCCTCAATGGCAGGGAGTGATTGTTCCCGTCGGGTTTGACTTCGTTGTCGGAGAGGGTTATAAACCTTGATAATTGCTGAATTGAGCCTGCACTGTTCTTGATCTGCCAGTGCCAGTTATTCCAATCCTTAAGTGTTGCCTCAGGAAAAAATTCCTGCATAAAGGCAAGAGAACGTTCTGAGGTTAGTGATTTGTCGCGATCGCTGCGCGATTTGAGATATTCATCCAGGAAGGATGCTTCGTCGATGAAGGATAGTTTACTTGGAGGCTCTTCGTCTTCGGGGAGTTCCGGACGAGGCACGGCCAGCTTCTCGTTGGGTGATTTTTCCATTTCTCTTTTTTGAGTATTCAATTGATGGTTATTTAATGATGCTTCTTTATAAGTTAAAGCGGATGATTAAACGTTGAAATTCCAAAATAGTATATAAAGAATTAATAAACTTTCAGATACTATTTTTTTCGCGTACAAAAATACATCGCATATCCATGGATTTTTACTTATTTTTGACAAATATCATAGATTTTGTTAACAGGATTTTGTTAATAAACTTCCTCTAAATGAAGCTGTTCTGCAGGCAATTTGGAAATGGTCCACCCTTGGTCATTTTGCATGGACTGTTTGGTATCTCTGACAATTGGGTGAGCATAGCTCGTGTACTCGGCGAACAGTATACTGTTTACGTTCCCGATCTTCGCAATCACGGGCAGTCACCGCATAGTGCGGTGTTTAACTTTAATGTTCTTGAAGATGATCTGCTTG
>JAPLDN010000231.1 GCA_026391755.1 Bacteroidota bacterium | reverse complement strand
GCCCTGGGGCAACCTCTTTTTCGTTATATCAGAGAAAGATTATTCAACAACGATCTTTCCTGTAACTTTCTGGCTGCCCTGAATAACAGTGTAGAAATATACACCTGAAGTAAGCCGGGAAGCGTCGATGCTGAAAGTGTCTGTACTTTCAACATTCCTGGTCACACTCATAACGGTCTGGCCAACAAGGTTTGTAATCTTTATAGTTACAGCTCCCTTCTGGGGAACAGCAACCTTTAAAGTAGCAATAGTCTTAACCGGGTTCGGGTAAACTTCTGCCGACAATGTTGAAGCAGCAATAGGTTCATTTATCCCAACCGGGAAACTACAGTCACTTCCCCAAACCGGGCCCTGTGCAGCAATAGTAAATGCACTCTGGGCATAGCTGAAGTCGGGGATATATTTGAAGGTAACCGGATTATCGAGGGTCAAACTTACAATCCCTTCAACAGCGATCGGGAGCAGTGATGAACCGTTTGATTTTGTGAAAACAACCGGAGCCATGTCGGGGCAGAAAGCAGCCTGTGTCACGTTGGAAAGATAAGTAACGTTTGTTGCTGCATCTTGTCCGCTGTTATTGGTAAGCTTGTCGGTAATAAGATCCCAACCGCGTGCAAAAACATCGGGTGCGGTATTATCGGTAGCTGTGGCAAGCCATGTATCCTGGTATGAAACGAAAATTTTATCGCCGGTGGCATTCCTTGAGATCCTGGTACGGAGGTCAATAGATGAAGCGGCGCCGCTCGAAGTTACATTGCAACGGAAATGCTTGGGGATGCCCATCATGCGGGCGCACCAGGAAGTTCCCTTATTTGTTGAGAAAATGTCAAAGATAGCCAGGGTGCTGTCAAATTTCGGGGAATTGGCACCATCGGGGGAAACAACTGAAAAACCGCCACCGGGGAAAGCAATACCTACTGCGAAATGAGGATTGCCCCATTTATCAACAGTAAGGCTGCCGTCAAAAACGCAGGTATAAGCGATCTGATCCCTTGAAGGAGCTGGACTCGGGCTATATACTTCAGCAAGTTTTGCATCTGAAATATAATTCAGGATGGCCGGGATTCCGGTTGGTCCATCCAGGGTCACTGCAATAGGGGTGCCCCATGTCTGGCCTCCATCGGAGGAATGAATGAATATAGGATAGTAGGTCGAATCAAAAACGGGGGTTGCTCCTCCGTTATTGCCGATGCAACCAATCCACACATTATTTCCCGTTGGGTCAGCTGCAATTTTTTCAATAGTTGACCATGCGCCAAGATTCTGAGGCAGGGGGATAAGACTGGCAGTATAGTTATATTTATGAGCTGTATTATCCCATACACCTGTAGAAAGGTAAAGGTTATCGTAATAAGTATAATCCGTTGCAGAGAGATACTGATACTCATTACCAAGTCCAAATGCAGTACCAAGAGGAGTAATGGTAAAGCCATGCTGGATATCACGGTAAGGAGGAGGAGTGTACCAGTCGAGATGTTTGGTGGAGTCAGCCTGTGCACCCCATTTGCCGGTACCCCAGGTGTAACCTCCCCAAGATGATGGAGTGGTGTTGCAGAATGCAGGTGCATAATAGCAGAAGTATGCATTTGACGTATCGGTATTTCCGGCAGGATTGTATATAGCTCCCTGGGGATAACGTGCTGCATCGGCATAATAACTACCACCGGTGTTCAGGGTAGCTGCATGAACCTGGTAGTTGATTTTCCAGTCGGCTGTTGTGGCTCCGTAATTGGCGGCATGGTCAAAGGCAAGGTAACCCGAAAAACTCGGGGGAGCTGATCCTGGTCCCATACGGTGTATAACTCCGACTGCTTTCAGATCATTGTCGGCCCAGATGTGATCATAAGAACCTGAGCCATATCCCCAGCCAAGTGCATTTGCTGCTGTACCGATAGTAATAACGCTTACAGTACTGGCTGATTTTGTGGTCGTGGGAAGAGGTTGAACAACAGTCGATACCTGTGTTGCAGAAACAGGGTCAATTGCAGTCATGTGTTGCACGGGGGCTTTGTAAGAAGGGTATTTTCTTAACTGAGCCTGCGTAACAACGGCCAGCCCTAAAATAAGGGCCGCACTTAAGAGTAGAACTTTCTTCATTGTTAAGGTTTTAAGTTAAACATTTCAGGATTGATACTATTTTCTTTTGGTTTTGGGATAACAAAAATAAACTAAATCATGAGAATCTGCAATTTTTTTAAACTTTTTTACAGAATTTTTTATTCCCCTCCCTTGATAAACCGGTCCTTTGTATCAACGGGAATGATCGTTGACCGCTGGAATTCAATGGTTTCGTTGAAAAGCTTTCGATAAGTCACATGCCTCTTTGCAAATTTTGCGCCAACCGATTCATGAAGAGCCCTCATTTTAGGGTTGAAATCGCCCACCCAGCCAAGTTCAAGCTCGGTAATATGGGGTTTCTTCTTCATTTTTTCATTGAGATGATAAAATATTCCCGATTCCACACCGAACCTCTGGTATTTTGGTTTTACCCCCATAATGACTATCCGCGTTCGGGTTATGGTTTTACGGTATTTCAACCATACGAATTTCAACTTGTTAAACAGGTTGAGTTTGCCATGCAGATGTTTAATTATCTGGTTTACATCGGGAAATTGGATAAGGAAAGCCACAGGTTCATCTTCATAATAGGCAAACCATATCATTTCAGGGTCAATGAAGGATTTTGCCTTTTCAAGTCCTTTAATCATCGTCGCTTTGTCGAGGGGAGTGTAATTCTCGTGAAATTTCCAGGCATCGTCATACACTTCCTTCATGTCGTTCATGAATTTATCCCTCAGTGCGGGCTCAAAATGACGGAAGCTAAGCTCCTTTTTCTTCATGGCCCATTCGGCTATTTTCCAGAACCTTTCGGGGAATGGCTTGGTAAGGTCCAGATGATTGGATATCTGCTCGAAATAGAATTTGAACCCATACGATTCAAAGAAATCCTTATAATAGGAATGGTTATAGTTCATGCCTATGCCGGGATGCATGAAACCCTCAACGAGTAAGCCCCAGTTGACATCATTCTCACCGAAGTTGATCGGTCCGTCCATTGCCTGGGGTCTCCCAGGTAAATTGTTTCGACCATATCGAGGAAGGCAAGGCGGGACTTTTTGTCGGTAACTTCGATGACTTTCATGATACAAAAGTATAATTTTTTCCCGGACAGGCATCTGATATCCGACATCAGATGCCTGATGTCAGATATCCTTTATATCTTTGTATTAAGATTCAAATCATGAAACGTCTTGACTGGTTCATTCTGAAATCCTACCTCGGCCCTCTCGTCATGACATTCTTCATTGCCCTGTTCATTCTGCTCATGCAATTTTTATGGAAGTATATCGACGACCTTGTGGGCAAAGGCCTTGAATTGTATATCATCTTTAAATTACTCTTCTTCGCATCTTCCACCTTCGTCCCTATGGCTCTTCCGCTGGCTATCCTTTTGTCATCCCTGATGACCTTCGGCAACCTGGGCGAACACTATGAGCTTGTAACAATGAAAGCCGCGGGGATAAGCCTGTTCAGGATCATGCGGCCACTGATCGTTGTTTCGATACTTATTTCAGTCCTGGCATTTTATTTTGCGAATGTCGTCCTGCCAAAAGCAAATCTTAAGTTCCTTTCATTATTATATGATGTAAGGGAGAAAAAACTTGCATTTAATCTCCGCGAAGGTGTCTTCTATAACGGTATTGACGGATTTGTGATCAGGGTGGGTAAAAAGGATGCCGATGGCAACACCATCAGGGATGTGATGGTTTATGACCATACCAAGCATCTGGGTAATGTCTCCATGACCGTCGCGGAATGGGGTAAAATGGAACTGAGTTCCGACAAGCGTTTCCTGGTATTCAGGCTTTACAACGGGTACAACTATGAAGAGCGTATTGACCTGCGCAGGAACGAGATGACAAGACCGTTCCAGCGAACAAAATTCAGCGAGCAGTACCAGATGTTCGATCTTTCGGGGCTTCAGCTCACACGCACCGACGAGAACCTGTTCAAGAAAAACTACGAGATGCAGAACATCAGCCAGCTAAGGTTTTCCATCGATTCCATCCACCAGGAAATTCAAAAGGAAAGAAAAATATCATCGGATAATCTTTTCAACAATTTCTCCGCCCTAACAGGCCGTGATACTGCCCTTGCCCCGTTCAAACGGAAACCCGCCGAAAAGCCGGCCGGGAAAAACGAAAGGAAGTTTTATGCCAGCTATGTCCTTGGCAGTTTTCAGCTTTCCGAGCGGGTGAATATTATCAATGCTGCTTATAACGCGGCCAGCGCAGTAAAAGAGAATGTAAGTATTGCCGGTGAAAACTTTGAAAACAAGGAGAAACTTGTATTCCGGCACCAGATCGTTTTTCATAAGAAATTCACTTTCTCTATCGCCTGTTTCCTGCTGTTTTTTATCGGGGCCCCATTGGGCGCCATAATCCGTAAAGGCGGCCTCGGTATGCCCGCGGTAATTTCTACTATATTTTTTATTCTCTACTGGATCATCTCCTTTACCGGGGAGAAGTATGCAGCCGATGGCCAGGTCGCGGTATGGCAGGGCATGTGGCTGGCTTCAGCGGTCCTCCTGCCTATTGGCGCTTTTCTGACCCGGAAAGCCACTATCGATGCATCATTGCTCGACGTTGAAAGCTGGATCAAGTTCTTCCAAAAGATCTTCCGCATTAAAACCGGGCAGGGTCTATGAAAATATTATTCCTCTGCAATAAATCACCCTGGCCGCCCAAAGAGGGTGGGCCAATAGCAATGAACATGCTCATTGAAGGGATGATCGAGGCTGGCCACTCAGTTAAAGTATTAGCTGTCAATTCGTTCAAATACAATGTTAATCCCGGGGATATTCCTTCCTCTTACAGGGATAAAACCAGGATCGAACTAATCGATATCGACCTGAGGGTAAAAATCTTTCCTGCCTTCAGAAACCTGTTTACAAGCCGTTCCTATCATATTGAGCGCTTTATTTCAAAAGCCCTGGAAACCAGGTTGAGGGAGGTTTTGCAGGAATCGGAATACGATATCGTCCAGCTCGAAACCCTGACAATGGCCGCATACATCAGTGTAATCAGGCTTAATTCAAAAGCCAGGATCATCCTCAGGGCCCACAACATCGAACACCTGATATGGGAAAGGCTTGCCGCAAACTCGTCTAATCCACTGAAGAAATTATATATCAGTCACCTGGCAAGGACGCTGAAACTCTTCGAGCTTACGGTACCCGACCTGGTGGATGGAGTGGCCGCGATAACAGAAAAAGATGCGAGGTTCTTTAGCGCCAATACTGAAAAACCAGTCGTTTCCATTCCTTTTGGCATCAATCCATCTGATTATCAGGTAAGCGAAGGAGCGGTAAAAGATCCAACCATATTTATTATTGGCGCTATGAACTGGATCCCAAACCAGGAAGGCGTTAAATGGTTTCTTCAGAATGTGTGGACCGACCTCCACAGGCAGTATCCCTCTCTTAAATTTCATATTGCCGGCAGGGAAATGCCCGTCTGGATGAAAGAACTCTCCCTGGCAAACGTGGTTGTGGAAGGCGAAGTTGAGGATGCTTCCTCATTTTATGCTGCCAACGACATCATGATCGTTCCTCTGTTCTCTGGCAGCGGCATCCGCATTAAAATCATTGAAGCCATGGCTTACGGCAAAACCATTGTTTCGACTTCCCTCGGAGCCGAAGGTATAGAATACACCCGCGGAGAGAATCTGCTTGTGGCCGACCTGGCCTGCGAGTTCTTCGAAATGATATCGGTATGCATTGAATATCCTGAAATTCTCCTAAAAACAGGCTTGCATGCGAGGAGCCTGGCCGAATCGCAGTATGACCGAAAAAAAATCATCTCCAGGCTGGAAGCTTTTTACAAGAAACTGACCGCTTAACCGGGATTTTCCTAATTTTGCCATCCACAGAAAACCTCATGAGAATATTTTTTCTTCTTCCCCGCGTACCCTATCCTACCGAAAAAGGCGATAAACTGAGGGCATTCCACCAGATCAAACAACTTTCACGGCATCACGAAATCATTCTTTGCTCGCTCAACGACAGCGTTCTGCATAAAGATACGCTTCATGTCCTTCATAAATATGTGAAAGCCGTTCATGTGATATCCTTAAATAAATTCAATATCCTTCTGAATATCATCATCGCATTTTTCAGCGGGAGGCCGCTGCAGGTCGGCTATTTTTACAACCCTTCGGCAAAAAAACAGATCATTAAGCTCATCAACGCCTATAAACCTGACCATATTTTTTGCCAGCTGATCAGGGTTGCAGAATATGTGAAAGATATCCCCATCCCTAAAACCATCGACTACCAGGATGTATTTTCAAAAGGTATGGAACGGCGGATTGCATTTTCCCCGTTTTACCTCAGGCCTTTCCTGAAAATCGAGCACCGCAGGCTGCAGAACTACGAACGAATGATGTTCGACCTTTTCGACAACAAGATCATTATCTCGGAAGCCGACAGGGACCTTATCCCCCACCCCGAGCACAATAAGATCGTAGTGGTAGCCAACGGTGTGGATACCGATTTTTTCAATCCCCAGGAAGTGGAGAAAAAATACGACCTCGTATTTACAGGGAACATGGGTTATCCCCCGAATATCAATAGCGCTGAATTTCTTGTAAACCAAATACTTCCCAGGGTTTTACACCATAAGCACGATATACGTTTGCTCCTGGCCGGGGCCAACCCCAACATCAGGGTTATGGTGCTTAAATCCAAGAATGTGGAAGTCAGCGGCTGGGTACCCGACATGCGCGATTGTTATGCTGGGGCAAAAGTATTCATTGCACCCATGCAGATAGGGACAGGACTTCAGAACAAGCTTCTTGAAGCTATGGCCATGCAGATACCCTGTATCACATCCCCACTGGCTTTTCAGGCGCTTAATGCCTGTTCAGGCAAGGACCTGCTTGTTGCCGAAACACCCGAAGAGTACGTCAAACATATACTTTTCCTTCTGAACAACCCTGAAAAAGCAAAGGAAATAGGGCTTAACGGTCATAATTTCGTGCATATGAATTTCAGCTGGGAAAGGGAATGCAGGAAGATTGAAGCATTATTAGAGAAATCAAAACAAATGTAAGATGCAGGATGCAGGATATCTGGATAAAGCAGCAAAGCTGCCGATCAGGCGCTTCGCACCGATAGCTGGATAATTCTAATCCAGTTATCCAATTATCCTTTACCCAGTTACCCAGTTATCCAGTCACCCAATAATCCAACTTATGGCCGACGATAAAAAGATAATTTTCTCCATGGTGGGGGTCAGCAAGACTTTCCCTCCTCATAAGCAGGTGCTGAAAAACATTTACCTCTCGTTTTATTACGGTGCCAAGATCGGAATTATAGGTTTGAACGGCTCTGGAAAATCAACGCTGCTGAAGATCATTGCAGGGCTTGAAAAATCTTTCCAGGGACAGGTTGTGTTTTCCCCCGGGTATGCAGTGGGGATACTTGAACAGGAACCTTTGATCGATGAAACAAAGACAGTGCGCCAGGTTGTGGAGGAAGGTGTTCAGGAAATCGTAAGCCTTCTGAAAGAATATGAAGAGGTGAACCTGAAGTTCTCCGAGCCTATGAGCGACGATGAGATGAACAAACTCATCGCCCGCCAAGGTGAACTTACCGAACTTCTCGACCATCATAATGCCTGGGAACTCGACAGCAGGCTGCAGAGGGCAATGGATGCCCTTCGCTGCCCTGATGAAACCATGCAGGTTAACATACTTTCAGGCGGTGAACGCCGCAGGGTTGCCTTATGCCGGCTGCTGCTCCAGGAACCCGATATCCTCCTTCTCGACGAACCCACCAACCATCTTGACGCTGAATCGATCCAATGGCTTGAACAGCACCTCCAGCAATACAAGGGGACAGTTATTGCCATTACCCATGACCGTTATTTCCTCGATAACGTTGCCGGATGGATACTGGAACTTGACCGCGGTGAAGGCATACCCTGGCAGGGAAATTATTCCTCCTGGCTTGACCAGAAGTCGAAACGGTTGCAGATGGAAGAAAAGCAGGAAAGCAGGCGCAGGAAGACTCTCGAGCGTGAGCTTGACTGGGTGCGTATGTCGCCAAAAGCCAGGCAGGCTAAAGGAAAAGCGCGTTTGAGCGCCTATGAAAAGTTGTTGAATGAGGATGTCAGGGAGAAAGAAGAACGACTTGAACTGTACATACCTAACGGTCCCAGGCTTGGCAACCTGGTGATAGAAGCCAATGGGGTCTCCAAGTCGTTTGGCGATAAACTGCTTTATGAAAACCTGAACTTTGCCCTGCCTCCTGCAGGCATCGTGGGTATAATAGGTCCCAACGGCGCAGGAAAAACCACCCTTTTCAGGCTTATAATGGGTAGTGAGAAACCTCAGCAAGGTGATTTCCGAATAGGTGATACTGTAAAACTCGCCTATGTTGACCAGGCCCATGCGGCAATTGATCCTGAAAAAACCGTTTACCAGGTTATTTCCAATGACAGTGAGACCATTACTTTAGGCGGGAGAACGATGAATGCCAGGGCTTATGTGGCCCGCTTTAATTTTACCGGCGCCGACCAGGAGAAAAAATGCGGGTTCCTCTCGGGAGGTGAAAGAAACCGGCTTCACCTGGCGCTCACCCTGAAGGAAGAAGCGAATGTGCTGCTGCTCGACGAGCCTACCAATGATATTGATGTCA
>JAPLDN010000225.1 GCA_026391755.1 Bacteroidota bacterium | reverse complement strand
CTTTCGATTTAATACTCACTTATAAAATTTACCCGGCCGGTCGAGCCGGGTTTTTTATTCCTTGTAAAATTAAGTGCAAAACGACTTTTACCGTCCGGCCTACCGTCCGGTATACAAAAAATAAAACCCGTAACACATTGTATTACAGGTTCAATAATTGAATTTATTGTACCCCGGGCGGGACTTGAACCCGCACAACCGCAATGGTCACAGGATTTTAAGTCCTGCGTGTCTACCAGTTCCACCACCGGGGCAATAATTTGAAGAACATTTCCTGCAGTATTCTGCTCGGTACCGCTAAAGTTTGGCCGTTTTTAGAGCGGCTTTTATCCGCGGATAAAAAAACCCTCATCGGGGAGGGTTTTTCTTGAGCAGAAGACGAGACTCGAACTCGCGACCCTGACCTTGGCAAGGTCATGCTCTACCAACTGAGCTACTTCTGCAGGGTTAATTTGAGGGTGCAAAAGTAAAACAAGTCTGCCATTCTACAAAATCTTTATTGAATTTTCTTGGAAATCCCTGAAATCCATTACGTTTTTTTCAGAAGTTTCTTGATCTCGTTGAGTTTCATCAGGGCTTCGACCGGGGTGAGGGTATTGATATCAGTATTTAGTATGTCCTCCTTGATCTGTTGTAACAGAGGATCATCGAGTTGGATAAAGCTGAGCTGGAAACCGGCTTCCTGGGATGCAGGATGCGGGATGCGGGATGCAGGATGTGCAGTTACGGATCCTTTATCCTGAATCCCGGATCCTGAATCCTGTTTTCCGCTACGCGATTCTTCCAGCTGATGCAGTATCTCATTGGCTCTTTCGATGACACTCGGTGGCATCCCGGCCATCTTGGCAACATGGATTCCGAAGCTGTGTTCGCTTCCCCCCGGCTGAAGTTTCCTTAGAAAAATCACCCTGTTCCTGACCTCCATGATCGAAATATGGAAGTTTTTAATCCTGCTGTGCAGGGCTGCCATTTCATTGAGTTCGTGGTAATGTGTGGCGAACAACACTTTGGGCCTGCAAAGGGAGTGGCTGTGAAGGAATTCGGCAATGGCCCAGGCAATGCTGATACCGTCGTAAGTCGAGGTGCCCCGGCCGATCTCGTCGAGCAGTATGAGGCTCCGGTTTGAGATGTTGTTGAGGATACTTGCGGTCTCGTTCATCTCGACCATGAAGGTCGACTCGCCCGAGGAAATATTGTCGGAGGCCCCCACCCTGGTGAAGATCTTATCGACAAGCCCTAGGTTTGCCCTTTCGGCCGGAACAAAACTGCCCATCTGGGCCATGAGTGAGATCAGTGCCGTCTGGCGCAGAAGAGCAGATTTACCCGACATGTTGGGACCTGTCAGGATGATGATCTGCTGAGTGCTGTCGTCAAGGTAAACGTCATTGGTTATGTATTCTTCGCCCGGCTTCATCTGGCGTTCGATTACGGGATGCCTGCCGCCGATGATCTCCAGTTCGAAGGATTCGTTCAGCCCCGGCCTCACGTAACGGTACTCCGAAGCGCTCAGTGCAAAGGAAACCAGGACGTCGAGGCGCGCAACAAGGTTTGCGTTAAGCTGTATGGGAACAATGTACTCATTAACGAACAGCATGAGGTCATTGTAGATCCTGGTTTCGAGACCAGCGATGTGTTCTTCGGCATGGAGAATTTTCTCTTCGTATTCCTTGAGCTCGGGAGTTATGTACCGTTCGCAGTTGACCAGGGTCTGTTTTCTTTGCCATTCGGGCGGGACCTTGTCCTTATGCGTATTGGTCACTTCCAGGTAATACCCGAAAACGTTGGTGTATCCCACTTTAAGCGATGATATCCCAGTGCGTTCTGTTTCCCTCTTCTGAATCTGCACGAGGTAATCCTTTCCAGAATAGGCAATGTTCCTCAGCTCATCAAGTTCTTCATTCACGCCTTCGGCGATCACGTTTCCTTTCAGGGCCAGGGCCGGGGGATCGGGATTTAGTTCCTTCCCGATGCGCTCCCTCACCTGCAGGCAGGGGTTCAGCTGTTCGGCCATTCTCCTCAGGCCCTCGTTGCTGACCGAAGAACCGAAGTTTTTCAGAGTTTCAACTGAATCAAGGGCCTTTTTCAGGTGCATCATTTCCCTGGGCTGGATCTTACCTACGGCAGCCTTTGAGATCAGCCGCTCGAGATCGCCTATCAGCGTAAGCTCATGCCTTACTGTTTCGACCATTTCAGGGTTCTGCGTGAAATGCTCTACTGCATCCAGCCTCTCTTCAATGGGTTGCATGTTTTTCAGAGGGAGCACCATCCAGCGTCTGAGCTGCCTTGAACCCATGGGTGAAACGCAGCGGTCCAGCACGTCCAGCAATGTCCTCGCATTATCGGTGTTCGGGTTCAGAAGTTCGAGATTCCGTATAGTGAACCTGTCGAGCCACACATAATGGTCCTCTTCAATCCTCGCAAGTTTCGAGATATGTGAAACCTTTTCGTGCTGGGTTTCGGCCAGGTAATGAAGTGCTGCACCGGCAGCAATCACGGCAAATTCGAGGTTTTCGACCCCGAAACCTTTAAGCGAAACCGTGCCGAAATGCTTCAGCAGGAGGTCGTTCGCAAAATCGGAAGTGAACACCCAGTCCTCGAAGGTGCTCACATAGAACTTACTGCCGAAAAGTTCGGTGAATTTCTGGCGTTTGCTTTTCTGGATGACGACCTCGGTGGGCCTGAAGCTCTGTATCAGTTTGTCAATATAGTCCGCTCCGCCCTGGGCAAGATAGAACTCGCCTGTTGAAATGTCGAGAAACGATATGCCTGAGGTCTTCTGCTCGAGGTGTATGGCCGCCAGAAAATTGTTTTCTTTCTGCTCCAGTATCTTGTCGTGGTATGATACGCCGGGGGTAACCAGTTCGGTCACTCCCCGCTTTACAATAGTTTTCGTGAGCTTGGGATCTTCGAGCTGGTCGCAGATGGCCACCCTGAGCCCGGCTTTGACCAGCCTCGGCAGGTAAAGATCGAGAGAATGGTGGGGGAAGCCCGCAAGCTCGATATAGGCTGCGGCCCCGTTGGCCCTCCGCGTAAGCACGATTCCCAGTATACCAGATGCCCTGACGGCATCCTCTCCGAAGGTCTCATAGAAGTCCCCGACCCTGAACAGCAACAGTGCGTCGGGGTACCTTGCCTTGATGGCATTGTATTGCTTCATCAAAGGAGTTTCTGCAGGCTCTCTGGAAGTTTGCTTCATCTTGTTATGACTGAGGATGACCGGTTCCCGGGAAAATGACATCCGCCCTCAAAAATACGATTCATGATCAGACACGGCGGCTCTTTGTTGAAAAGTAGGTAAAACAATTTCAAAGGCTGTCATCATCCAGGTTTTCAAACCAGGGCTGGCAGGGAAACTTAAATCTTTACTTTTTTTTCGTAAAATACCATGTAAACCCGAGGCTGAGAATGACTGAATTCAGGTAGGATTCCGAGCTGTTGTTAAATGTTGGGCCGTAAGGAGATTTGATGACGGGAAATAAATTTGTGTTGATCAGGCTTACATGGTCGCTGGCGCTGATGCTGAATGCCATTTCTTTTCCCGGCATGAACTCAACCCCAAGGCTTCCCGTGAACCCGAAGTCGTATGGCAGGCTTCTTGAAAATGTTTCCTGGCCTATGGTCTGCAGGCCGTAAGCGCCTTCAATATTATTTGTGTAAGCCTGGCTTATAAGTATGCTGAAATAAGGACCGGCCGAAGCCAGGAACCTTACTTTGTTGCCAAACCTGGCCTTGACCAGGAGGGGGATGGTGAGGTAGTCGAATGTGAAAAAATAATCTATCTTAAAGGGATGGTAATCGAAAGTATTGACACTTGTCCTGAAAAGTGTGCCTTTCCTCTCCCAGGCCAGACCTGTGCCTGCTGCGAGATGCTTCTGGATAATGTAATCGAACATAAGCCCAGCATACCCGCCGACCCCGGAGTGAAACAATCGGATCGGTAATCGCTTTTATAGATATACGATATTGCCGGACCGCCTTCGGCTGTTATTGTGTAAGCCGGGGCATGCCGGGTTGTGTCGCCCTTGTCCCGGGCGGCAAGGGGAAGGGAATGGGCAATCATGACCAGGAAAAGTACCGCAATAAATCTGTTCATGAGACAAATATAAAAAACCCTTTCTCATTTTTCTATCTTTGCTACGATGGAAGCGCGAAAATTGACAATGCCTGAGCTTAACCGCCTGAGCAATGAAGAATTCAGGGCTGCTGAGAAGTTTCCGGTTACTGTGATTCTGGATGACATCCGTTCGCAGAACAATACGGGTTCTGTTTTCAGGACCTGTGATGCCTTCAGGGTCGAAAGCCTTTATCTCTGCGGCATAACAGCAGTACCTCCCCACCGGGAGATCCACAAAACGGCTCTCGGAGCCGAAGATTCGGTGAGATGGAAATATTTTAATTCAGCTGCCGAGGCTATCCTTGAACTTAAAAAATCAGGGTTCATGATCCTGGCCCTTGAACATACCACAAACAGCCTTCCTTTACAGAAGTATAACATTCCTGAAGGCAGCAGGATCGCCCTTGTCTTTGGGAATGAGGTTTTGGGAGTATGCGAAGATGCATTAAAACTTGCCGATGCCTGCCTTGAGATACCCCAGTTCGGCACCAAGCATTCCATCAATGTATCTGTAGCTGTTGGGGTTACGTTATGGGAAGTTTTAAAGAAATTAAATAAAATATGATCCTCGTAACCTTTCCCTAATACCTGTCGTACAATATAAATGTAAAAAAAGTTTGTGAAAATCATAACAATCTTTTTAATTTTGAAGTCAAAAAATAAGTATTTTGTTTTAAATCACTGCAAATCAAATACTTAATTTGACGATTCGCGAATTAACTGAAAAATGTTAATTTAAAAACGCTGTAAACTTGCTATTCATAATCTTATTTTAATATATTTGTAAAATCAGTAAACAGAAAAATAGAAATCTAAAATCAAAGTCGTATGAAAAAATTTTCACGATTACTCTCAAAGGCCGTAATATTCCTGCTAGCCGTTCTTATCTCGGCAGCTTCCTTTGCACAGGAGAAAAAGCAGGATAAACCGGCACAGAATTCCAAGCCTAATGCCGCAAGCTCATACAGTTATTGGTCCGTCGGACTTTTTGGCGGTATTATGCAGTTTAACGGAGATCTTTCCAAGAATCTCTGGATTAACCTTGGAACTAACTCCATCGGTTACAACTATGGTTTGGTT
>JAPLDN010000142.1 GCA_026391755.1 Bacteroidota bacterium | reverse complement strand
GGCATACCAGCCTGTCAGGATAGGCACATGCTTTATCCGTGCGCCTTTTCATGAACCCGACCCTGACTCCGAACTGGACCTGGTGATTGAACCGAAAATGTCGTTTGGCACAGCTCATCACGAAACTACCCGTCTGATGATTGAATCAATACTTACAATGAAGTTTGATGGCTGCCGGGTACTTGATATGGGAACCGGGACCGGCGTACTTGGTATTATTGCTTTAAAACTTGGTGCCAAACAGGTTGTAGCTATAGATAATGACGAATGGTCGTTCCTGAACGCAAAAGAAAATGCAGCCAGGAATAATGTCCCTGGCATGCTCGTCATTCATGGTGATGCCGCCGCTATCCCTGCAGGAGAATTCGGCTTTATTTTTGCAAATATAAACCGTAATGTTTTGCTGCGTGATCTTCCTGTTTATGTTAACTGTCTTGAAGAAGGGGGCTTCCTTATACTCAGCGGATTCTATGAGGAGGACCTTCCCTGCTTTTACCTGCCTCTAGCGGGTATTCGCAGAATCAAAAGACAACCCGGTTTACAGGGGACTCAACAAAGTTTATCGGTGAACTCAACGGCTTGTTATTTGGCCTTTCCGACAATGACCGAAAACTGGTTCAACCTGTTATAGCGGGTTTCGTTCAGAAATGGAACCAGGAAGATTTTGACCCGGCAAGGAAAAAAGTTATTTATGTCCTCTGTAATGAGATGCTTAAAAAGAAGGTCCGGACGTTCCCCGATTTCTTCAACTATATTAAGGCCCTGAATGTTTTCGTAGATTCTCACCAGCCCGGATCCGTTTTTACTCCATGGTCTGCCATACTCAAACAGCTGATCTCAGAAAAGAGCTCAAGGAATTTCAATACGTTCCTGGATGTTACTACTACGCTTTTTGATGAAGGCCTGATGTTCAAATCCCAATCCACCCGGTGGAAGATAAGCCCTGCGACATACACTATCAGGCTTGATTCGGTCCCCGTGATCGAATTTTCAAAGGGCGATCTCATATGCAATGTCAATAAGGATTCTATGGTGATATACGGAACAAAGGGAGTCTTTTTTCCTTTATCGCTCCGTTGGCTGGGCCATGAAGGCAGGGTTGATTGGCAAAGGGTTGGGATTGGGGCTGAGCAGGTTTTTGCCGAACTGGACCGTTACCAGATCCAGGTAAGGTTTACAAAGCTTACCGCAGATTCGGTCCATCTGTACAACAAAAAGTATTTTTCCTCACCCATCATGGGCAGGCTTGTTGAAAAGGTATTGGTGGATGTTGATGAGGCCAAGGCCTCTTATCCGCGGTTCTATTCCTACGATAAAGAGATCAGCATAAAGAACCTGTTTAATACTATGGATTACATGGGAGGCTTTGCAATGGAAGGTGCCAGGGTGATTGGCTCCGGTGCCCATAAACGGGATGCAAAGATCATAGTCAGAAAAGGAGACGAGGATTTTATCATGATCAAGTCTCCCTCGTTTGTGATCCACCCTAAAAAAATTAATGCTGCAGCCGCCTCCATTTCAATATACCATGAGACCGATTCCATATTCCATCCGGGATTGGAAATGAAATATTTTGATTCTCTTAAAGAACTTTCATTTACAAAAGATGTAAGGTTGAATTCCATTACCCCCTGGTTTGATTCATGGCATAAAATAGAGATCTACTGTGAACAGGTTCAATGGAAACTTGATAGCCCGAAGCTTAATTTCAATATGATGCCCGGTCCTAATAAGCAAAGCAATGCAATTTTCGAATCCTCAAATTATTATTCGAGAAACCGCTATGACCGCTTGCAGGGGATTGATGAAATAAATATACTTAATGTTATCAAGTCTTATACCGAAAAAAAGAAAACCCGGGAGGTCACTCTGGAAGAGCTTACTATATATATGCAAAAGCCGTCAGAACAAATCGAGGCCCAGTTGCTGAAGCTTGCCGACCGTGGCTTTTTAGTCTATGATTACGAGGATAAAGTTGCAAGGATTAAAGACAAGCTTACTAATTATGTCAAAGCCAGGGATGGGAAAGCCGATTATGATGAGATTTACTTTAACTCGACGGTTACAAATGCCAGCAATGCTATTCTTGACCTGACAAATTTTGACCTTAAAATTCAGGGAGTTAAAAATGTTTTTATAAGTGACTCCCAGCATGTTGCGATTTACCCTCTTGGTCAGAGCCGGATTCTTTGATTTTAAGGGCAAGGGATTCTCATTTGAATACAATAAATTCAGGCTTAACCTGCCCAATATTGATACAATGGAGTTTTACGTCCAAAGTAAAACCTGGGATCCGAAGACAGGCAGATTTCCTGTCATCAAGGTTAAAACATCTTTACAGGACCTTGAAGGGCATATTGATATTGACCAGCCTGACAATAAAGCCGGATTAAAATCTCTAAAGGAGTACCCAATATTTTACAATAATAAAATTGCAAAGGTTCACTGGGATAAAAAGTATATTCAGAAAGGCGTTTATGCCAGGGATAAATTTTTCTTTGATGTAAATCCATTTACCATCCGCAGCCTTGACGTGGTTCATACCGACAGCCTTAGTTTCGGCGGGGAGCTGACTTCTGCCGGTATTTTTCCGCAAATTGTCCAGCCTCTTAAAGTTCGTCCTGATTATTCCCTGGGTTTTGAAAAGGAGACAGGGTCAGCCGGTCTTCCTGTGTATGGGGGAAAGGGAACTTTTATAGCAAAAGTTGACCTTAGCGAACAAGGGTTGAGGGGAGATGGTACCTTACTTTACCTGAATTCAACTGCACATTCGGGATCTTTCCTGTTCCTGCCCGATTCCCTTAATGCATTTACAAAGAATTTCTCCATGGCTGAACAGCTCGCCGATGTGGAATACCCCGCAGTGACAGCCGATTCGGTAACCCAGTTCTGGATGCCTTACAGGGATTCCATGGTTGTAAAAACAGTACATAAGGAGATGCATATGTACAATGACCAGTCAACTTTCGAAGGTTGGGTGGCACTTACGCCCACCCTACTTAGCGGTAACGGGACTGTGAAGATCAAGGATGCCGTAATGGATTCCAAAGGATTTAAATTCAAACGAAGGACTTTCGACGCTTTGATCGCCAACTTCCGCATCAAATCCTATGACCTGAACGACCTTACGATTTCAACAAAAAACTATCAGACCCATTTCGATTTTGACAAGAGGAGAGGAGAATTCCGCTCCAATGTTGGAATTTCAAAAGTGGAATTCCCTCTGAATAAATATATCTGTTCGATGGACCGTTTTGACTGGATGATCGATAACGAGGAAATCTCCCTGGCTAACGAGCAGAGCCGGAAGTCGGTTCCTGATTCACTAAGCCTTTCCCAGCTGATCGACGTTGCATACACTGGTTCTGAATTTATTTCCGTTCATCCCCTGCAGGACTCCCTGAAGTTCTTTGCAGCCCGTGCACGGTATAACCTGCGCACCAATGTTATCAATGCCGAGGATGTAAGGATCATCAAAGTTGCCGATGCAGCGGTTTTTCCTGATTCAGGGTATGTAAAGATATTCAGGGATGCACAAATGCAGACCCTTACCCGCGCCATCGTCATTGCCAATGCGAAAACGAGATTTCACCAGTTTTACCAGGCGGAGATTTCTATTGCATCCAGGAAAAGGTATACAGGAAGGGGGTCACTGGATTACGCGGACAGGAATGGGGTACGTGCAAAGATTGATTTTACGAATATAAAGGTGGATTCAAGCGAACAGACCATAGCAAACGGCATTGTCCCTGATTCGACCTACTTTAAACTCAGCCCTGAATTTCAATTCAGGGGAGATGTTACGGTCAGTGCCGCAAAAAAAGAACTCTATTTTGACGGAGGATTCAAAGCAGTGTCGGATTGTTTTCATAAGATCAAACCTGAGTGGATCAAATTCGCAGCCAACATCAATCCATATAAGATTATGATCCCCATTGCTCCCCAGCTTTCAAATATGCTGGGCGAAAAAATGGCGCTCACCCTGGCTTTCTCTCCTTCAGAAGCTTCAATCTACCCTGCCTTTTTTATCCGAAGGAACAGTTTTAGTGATTCCTCAATGGTGCAAGCCTCCGGGATGATGACATATAATGTACCTGCTACTGAATTCAGGATAGCCGACACGGCCAAGCTAAGGGATCTTTCACTTCCCGGAAATTTTATTTCGTTTAATCAGACACTTTGCAGGATGAGGGGCGACGGCAAGTTAATGCTGGGCGTTAACGGGGGGGGCCTGGGCCTGGAAGCTTATGGTACCATGGACCATTATTTTCTTATTGATTCGACTCACGCTCATATCGCACTGGCTATGGATTTTCCTTTTTCGGATGATGCAATGCAAAACCTAAGCAATGCTCTTGTCAGCACGGACCTGAAAGGCCTTGCAATCGATCAAACTCCGTTTAATGAAGCTTTACAACTCAAATTAGGCCCTAAAGAACTTGAACGGTTTAAAAATGAAATTTCTCTTACGGGCCGACTGCGCAAATTCCCCGAAGAACTTGAAAAAACAATTTTTTTCGGTGATGTCAACCTGCATTGGGATACTGCGTCGGGATCATGGCTCTCGGCAGGCCAGATCGGGATAGCTACCATTGGTAAAAACCAGGTGTACCGTTACGTGAACGGAATGATGGAGTTTACAAAAAAAAGGAACGGGGATGAGTTTTCTTTCTACCTTCAGTTAACAGGCCTGGACTGGTATTTTTTCAATTACAGGAACAATATTCTCCAGGCCATTTCGTCGGATCTCGCTTTTAATCAAAAGATTATAAATGCTCGCAAATCAAAGGCCGAACAGAAAAAATCCGATAATCAAGCCAAAGGATTTACTTACACCATATCCACTGAAAGGAAAAAAAGAGATTTTCTCAGAAAATTTGAAAAAACCGATGAATAGTTAACTTTGCTGCGATGATTCTGATCCTGGTACAGGTTGTAATTGCGTATCTGCTCGGCTCAATCCCGTCGGCAGTCTGGATTGGCAAAGCCGTTTACGGTATTGATGTCAGGCAGCACGGCAGCGGGAATGCAGGGGCAACGAATGTGATACGTGTACTTGGCTATAAAGCAGGTGTGCCTGTCATGTTGTTCGATGTGTTCAAAGGTTGGCTCGCCGTCTTCCTTACAAGCCTCTTCCCTGACCAGGGATTGACACCTGACCAGCTGGTTTATATTGAGATCGGGGCAGCGGTTGCTGCAGCCCTGGGGCATGTTTTCCCTGTATTCGCTGGTTTCCGCGGAGGCAAAGGAGTTGGAACGATGGCCGGAGTGGGCATTGCGCTTTTCCCTTTTGCCCTCCTGATAGTTCTGGGGATTTTTATTTCCATACTTGCGATCACCCGTTATGTCTCTCTTTCATCCTGTATCGCAGCTTCTGCCTTCCCGTTCATTGTTGTGTTTGTAACCTGTGAGCATCATCCCGGCCTGGTC
>JAPLDN010000247.1 GCA_026391755.1 Bacteroidota bacterium | reverse complement strand
TATATTTGTATTTAATTGAATAAAAGGTATTTAATCGCATCAGGCATGAAACCATTAATCAAAAAAATAAAGACCATGAAAAAGCTAATGCTTATTTTGACAGTTTTTGGGTTAGTTCTTGTGTTTTCAAGCTGTAACAAGCAGAAAACAGAGACTCCCGGCACCCAGCAGTCCAACCAGGGTGTAAGTTTCTCTATCGCTCCCGGACAAACCGGAGGGCTTAAATCAACAGCCAGCACCGACTGTTTCTCACAGACAGCCAATTACGCAAAAATCACCATTGACAGCAAACATTATCTCAGGGCGATATTTTACGTAAATGGCGTTCCTTACACAAATACACTGCAATTAGGAACGGGTCTGCATACCCTGCAGGAATTTACCATCTGGAGCGACCACCAGACACCGAATGATTCTACCGATGATGTGATGCTTTCGGCTGTTCCCCATACAGGGTCGAATTATTCAGCTTACGTGTCTTCTCCCCTGGATATAACCTTCTCAGTGGAAGCCTTTAAAAAGACACAGGTACCGGTTGAAGCATTATGCTACCAGCCAAGCAACTATACCGATTTCGGATTCACCTTCTTCCAGATTGAAGAGGTTACCCTTCGCGAACAGCCTTTCTTTGGTGACCTTTGTATTAAAAGCATAGCTGATTATTCAATACCCGGTTCGCCTTACCTTGCGCAGTCAAACGGCATTCAGGTTGACCTGCCTGCAATCTTTAAAATCGAAGTTTACAGAAACACTGTTTTGGTCAACACATTCAATAACGAAGCCTGGCATGGAGAAGGGCAACCTTTAAAAGTGCAGTATGCCGACAGGAAAGGCATTCCCGACAATTTCGAATTCAAACTTTATGTGATGGTCAGGAAAGGCCCCGGATTTGACTATGTATATTTTAAAAGCTGGACATTCTCTGATGACCAGGTAATTCCCCAGAACGGTGATGGCGTTTGCGACTTCTCCATCGGGTATTGCAATCCGAATGCCGACTATGTCCTGCCTCCATGGATCAATTTGCCGGCAACGTCCACCTATACGATAACCGGTAATTATGCTCCCGGTTCACAGGGCGGTTACGTGGATGCAAATCTCACGAACGTTTCAACGGGTTATGAAGTAGCCAACGGACTTTATGCCTCATGGTGCTGTGATCATCAGACCAATATCACCGTAGGCCAAAGCTACAATATGAATGTGTATTCATCATTGTATCCTGCCTTACTCCCGGCATTTGCACAAAGCAGGCCCTGGGATAAATACAACTGGCTGTTAAATCATTTAGACTGGTATGCAGGATATCATTGGTACGATCTCCAGGGCGCATTATGGCTTCTTGAATCCCCGGCATGGAATGGTGTCGCCGAAGGCGGTGTTCCTAATGTCACTGCCCTGATGACCCAGATGAAAAACGATGCCAATTCCTATGGAAACGGGTATAAAGTTCCCACAGGCGGATGGGCAGCAGTTGTCTTCATTCCCGTTGGAACCCCGGGTAATGCTGCAAACCCGACTATTCAGACCATGTTTATCAAACTGGATCCGTAATAAAGCACAGCAGAAAAATTCAGACGGAGGGACGCTATGGATAACATGGCGTCCCTCCTTTTTGATTGTAAGCAGTTTCATTTAATGAACAATAATGATCATATACTAAATTAAACCTTACACTTACCAATTATCATTCGACTAAAGCAGTATGCATGTTTAATTTTGTTCAGTTAATTAATACCTTAAAGAAGCTAAAAGACCAGATAAAACCAAAAGCCATGAAAACAAAAATTCTTTTATTTATCGCAATGGCCGCATCACTTGCATTTTTAGCAGGATGTGCTAAAAATCATTCAGTAGCCCCAATGGCCAAGACAATGGATGATCTTAAGATCTCCGAATCCTTCAACTGGGAAATGACCAGGGAAGTAACTCTAACTATAGGAATGAATATTCCTTCAGTCACTTTTCAGTATAATAAAGTAAATGTGTATCTTGATGATCCTTCAAAGAACGGCGAACTGGTATTCCAGGGCTGGACAGGA
>JAPLDN010000372.1 GCA_026391755.1 Bacteroidota bacterium | reverse complement strand
TACTCTTCGACCGTATTTCCAAGGGGCGTAATCACACCAAGGCCAGTTATTACAACTCGTCTCAAAGCCTAATAATTAATGGTTAAACTTACATTTGTTAAAGGAGAACCCCCTTTGAAGGGGGCAATAGTCTTCATAAAGAAAGGAGTAAAGATCCTTACTTGGTATTATTCTCAATGTAAGCAATCGCTTCCCCTACTGTACTGATCTTTTCAGCCTGATCGTCGGGGATTGCAATATCGAATTCCTTTTCAAATTCCATGATCAGCTCAACAGTGTCCAGGGAGTCAGCACCCAGGTCATTTGTGAAACTTGCTTCAGGTGTAACTTCACTTTCATCAACACCAAGCTTATCAACAATGATAGCTTTTACTTTTGCTGCAATGTCAGACATGTTTTTTATAATTTTTTGGTTAAAAGGAGTGCAAAGGAAATAATTTTCGGATACCCACCCAAGAATTTTAAGATTTTTTAACATTTATAAAAATCAACTGCTTGATTATCAGGACCATTTGGATATTGTTAGGTTTTGTTAAAATTTAGATTTCAGCAACTTATATAATAATGGTTAGGTCAGGGAATCAATCACCCGGTTTTGTATTTTTGTATTTGAAATTCATAATCATGACAAATATAGCAATTCTGGCTTCAGGAAGCGGGACGAATGCTCAGCGAATCTCAGAATATTTCTCCGGCCACCCTTCTATAAAGGTTAAGATGATCCTTAGCAACAAGCCTGATGCTTATGTACTTACAAGAGCTGAACGACTCGGTATCCCCCACCACGTATTTAACCGCAAGTCATTTTACGAAACCAGCTCCATCGTGGAACTTCTTAAAAAAAAAGATATTTCATTTATCGTTCTTGCTGGTTTTTTATGGCTTATCCCGGTCAATCTTCTTGAGGCTTATCCAAACAGAATAGTTAATATTCATCCTGCCCTTCTGCCAAAATATGGAGGTAAGGGAATGTACGGGGAACATGTTCATGAAGCGGTGATCAGTGCCGGTGAGCGGGAGTCGGGCATCAGCATACATTATGTAAACGGATCGTATGACGAGGGGGATATTATATTCCAGGCACTTTGCCCGGTATTGCCTGGTGATACTGCTGCAACTCTTGCCGAAAGGATCCACAAGCTGGAATATGAGCATTACCCGAGAGTGATTGAGAGGATTTTGATGAGTGATGAGTGATGAGTGATGAGTGATGAGTGATGAGTGATGAGTGATGAGTGATGAGTCATGAGTGATGAGTCATGAGTGATGAGTCATGAGTGATGAGTCATGAGTGATGAGTGATGAGTCATGAGTCATGAGTCATGAGTGATGAGTCATGAGTCATGAGTGATGGTAAAAAAAATCCCGGGGGTCTCCCGGGATTTCATCAATAAACAAAACGTTGTCTCACTTAACTTGCACACATTACTGCCGCATCAAAGTAATCATGTTTCTTATCAGGCAGGCAATTATGTCACAAAGATATATCTGCCCGAAATGCGCAAATGTTAAGGATTATTAATATACGTTAAAAAGTGTTAAAACCTTAAATCAGCTTTTTCCCTTACTTTTGTAAGATGAACAGGAGGTTTATCATCCTTACTATCGTCGTGATGACCCTCGCTCTTGGGGGACTGATGGGAATTCAGATCTATTGGATCAGGAATGCTTCATCTGTCAAGGAAGCCAATTTTCGCAGGAGTGTAAATGAAGCTATAACAAAAGTGGTTTCGAAGATCGAGTTGCTTGAAAAACGCCGTTCAATTGAGAAATCCAAACCTGAAGGCCTGCTTAACATCAACCCCCACCTGCCTTATGATGAATTTCTGAACAGGGGAATCCTTGACTCTCTCATTTCGAGGGAACTTAACATAAGAGGCATTGATACCCGGTTTGAATTCGGCATTTACAAACCCGAGAACCAGGATTACCTTGTCGAAAAATCGCCAAATTACCGCAAGGAACTTTTCGAAAAGGGATATGCCTTCCCCATGTTCCAGAGCGACATCTTTACTCCTCCCGAATATTTACTCATCGCTTTTCCAAATGAACAAAGGTTTCTGCTTACCGAATTATGGGGGATGCTGCTGATCTCCCTGGTTCTCATCATTGTGATCGTTTACTCATTCATGTATACGATTTCAACTATTTTCAGGCAGAAGAGGCTTTCGGAAATGAAAAACGATTTCATCAACAATATGACCCATGAGTTCAAAACCCCGATAGCTACTATTTCATTGGCCTGCGAGGCAATGAGCGACCGGGAGATGCGGAAATCACCCGATTTCTTATCTTCCTATATCACCATGATAAATGAAGAAAACAAAAGGCTGGCGGGGATGGCCGAGAAGATCCTGCAAACTGCCGTTATTGATTCGGGCGAGTTGAAAATGAAAAGGGAACTGATCAACATTCATGATATCATCCATGATGTGGTTAAGAACATCCGCATACAGGTTGAGATCAAAGACGGGGTGATCATTAAAAGTTTTTACGCTTCCAATCCGAGGGTCATTGGGGATAAAGTTCATGTCACAAACCTGGTATATAACCTGCTGGATAATGCCAACAAATATTCTCCCCGAAAGCCGGTGATAAAGGTCAGTACCGAAAATTCAGGGAATGGTGTTCAGATTACCATAGAGGACAATGGTATTGGTATCAGCAAGTCGGAACAGAAAAAGATTTTTGATAAGCTTTACCGTGTCCCCACGGGAAATATTCACGATGTAAGGGGCTTTGGGCTTGGCTTAAGCTATGTAAAGGCTATAGTCGGCGAACATCATGGAAAGATCAGTCTTGAAAGTGAAGTTAACAAGGGAAGCAAGTTTAAAGTATTTCTTCCGTTTATCTATAAAGAATAAAAAAATCAAGGTATGGAGAAAGGAGCTGTTAATGTTTTACTTGCTGAGGATGACCGCAACCTGGGGAATATCCTGAAGAATTACCTGGATGCAAAGGGGTACAACACCACCTTATGTGTGAACGGGCAGGAAGCTGTTGAGGTATTCGGAAAAAAAGAAATTGATTTTGTCATTCTTGATATCATGATGCCCGTGAAGGATGGATTCGCAGCTGCGAAGGAGATACGGGGGATGAGCAAGAAGGTTCCGGTTCTGTTCCTTACTGCAAAAACTCTGCAGGAGGACAAGCTGAAAGGCTTTGAGGCCGGGGCCGATGATTATATTACCAAGCCCTTCAGCATGGAAGAGTTGTTGATGAGGATGCAGGCTATTCTGAGGCGCACCGACGAAGGCGGGAAATCGGCAATGAACGAGAATGTATTTATAATAGGGAATTACAGCTTTGATTTTAACCGCCAGGTTTTAAGCATAGAGGGCAGGGAAAATAAGCTTACTTCGAAAGAGGCTGGCCTGTTGCGGTTGTTGTGCATGAATATGAACGAGGTGCTGGACCGTTCGGTTGCCTTGACCCAGATATGGAATGACGACAGTTATTTTAATGCACGCAGCATGGATGTATATGTTGTTAAACTGCGGAAGTACCTGAAAGAAGACCCCAGTGTGGAGTTAATTAATGTTCACGGGGTGGGGTTCAAGTTAGTTATTAAATCATGATATCAGCCCGGGTACATTGATATGGGAGGAAAATTATATATAGTTCCAACACCTATCGGCAACCTGGAGGATATAACGTTCAGGGCGGTTAGGATATTGAAGGAGGTAGACCTGATACTGGCCGAGGATACACGAAATTCATTGGTGCTTTTAAGGCATTACGGGATTGACAAGCCATTGCAGTCGCACCATCAGTTCAATGAACATCGTTCAGTGGAGAGGGTTATTGAACGGCTCCAGGGAGGTGCCGTCATAGCATTGGTCAGCGACGCGGGCACTCCGGGGATCAGTGATCCGGGTTACCTTCTTATCAGGGAATGCGTGAGGGCAGGCATTCCTGCGGAATGCCTGCCCGGACCCACGGCATTTGTCCCGGCCCTGGTTAACAGCGGCATCCCATCTGACCATTTTATATTCGAAGGCTTCCTTCCTCATAAAAAAGGCCGTCAAACGCGCTTTCTGCAGCTTGCCGAAGAAGAAAAAACCATGATCTTTTATGAAAGTCCTTTCCGCCTGGTTAAAACCCTGACCCAGCTGGCCGAATTTTTAGGCAGCGGCCGTTATGCCTGTGTTTCCCGTGAGCTCTCAAAGATCTATGAGGAGAATGCCAGGGGCAGCCTTGAAGAACTCATCCTCCATTTCAGCAGCAAACCGGTTAAAGGGGAAATCGTAATCGTTGTGGAAGGACTTAAGAAGTGACGTCTCACAGCTCCCCTGGGTTTGAGACGGGCTTATTGCGGGAATGGTGCCTGTGACGTCTGCTTATGCCCTTAGCTTCGTGTTCACGGTGCCTGAAATAACTCTTCAGCTTTGGATACATAAACGAGAGGGTAAGCACAATCAACCCGACCGTGAACAACATAAGCGAGCGTGTTGTTCCGGATAAGGCCCTTACATCTATATACAGCATTTTAACAAGAGTGCCCAGTAAGAAAACCAGTCCGGCTGCGCGCAGAAGCCGGTTACGGCTTACCATCCCTGCCCCCAGTATAATAGCAGAATAAGCAAGAAGGATTATGGTATATGGAATAACCCTGTTCGCGAGGGCGATCTCTTCAATTGTAATACCACGCCTCAAACCTGTCCAGATGGAAAAATGATCATATTCGGACAATAAAATAAAAAGACCCATTCCAAGGATGTACATGGTGAAAATCCTGATGACTACTGAACTTTTTTCAAAGGCTCTCTTTAGAAATATCTCAAGTAATATGAGTTCGGCAATAAAAAATAATACAACAGGATAATGAAACCAGAAAGCCAGCCTTGAAAGTTGCTCATGCTGCAATACCGTATTTCTAAGGTTCAGGGTGGTAAAGTGGATCAGGGTAGGATATGCAAGTGAAAAAAACAAAGCAAACCCGACAGCTGCGGCGAGGAACTGGGATTTCTGGGACCAGAGCGCAGGAATAACAATAATGAAGAAGAGGCAATTATATCCGAACCAGCTCATATAATTCAAATCGGGGTTCTTTGACAGCACAAGCACAAAATAGTTTACTATCCAGAACCCTGAAAGGTATAATACGATAAGATTGATCCCTTTAAACAATTTCTGGTAGCTTCTGCGGCTGAACCATTCTTTCGAGAAATCAACGTGCAGCTTCCTCACAAGCCTGCTGTCGATTATCATCACCGGGAAGATCACCAGCCCGGCAACCAGTCCTTTTATCATCATCGCCGGGTTATCCAGCACATTTCCGAGAAAAGCAGCCGGAAGGTAAAGAAACACCCAGTCTTTGAAGTAAACCAGCAGCATAACGACTATGGAAAGCAAAGCTGTGAGAACTGCCACCCTGTCACCGCTGTATTTTGAATAGAAAAGAAGGAGGCTTGACAGGATAGCGAGGAAGAGGATAATGGCGCTTGCCTGGAATATAAAGGGAAAGATCAGGCTGAGGATCACCATGGCAGGAAACACATAGGGACCCGCCTCAAGCTTTTTGCCGGCATTGGCAGCCGGGATTAAAATACCAATGTTGATTGATGCCAGAAGAAGAGAGAATATCCAGGCATAGCCAGGCTGCCTGAATTTTATAAAAATGATGATCCCCATCAGGTAAAATACAGTACTGTTCAGGATAATAAGGCCAATCCCGGTATACTCCGAAAACTTGTGACGGCCCTTGAATGCACCGTATGCCCCCATGTATAAAAACAGAAGGTAGAACAGGCCACCGTAGACAAAAAATTCCCAGGGGAATCCGGCCCTCCCGCCCAGTATTATTTTCAGTGCCCACCATATGAAAAAGAAACCCCAGCAGACGAGGTAATTCCATTTCCCTGCTATCGTCGAATGCAACCTGATTCCCGAAAAAAAGATCAATGCCGAAAAGATCAGCATCATCGGAAACAAAAAATGGATCTGCCATCCATATTTCCTTGCCAGGATGAAAGCGAGGGCATAAAATACAATGATTGCTATTCTCGGGATTTCTTTTCGGCGGATCCTGATCGAGAATAACAGCAAAGCAGCGAAAAAGAGGGTGATCAGGCTGCAAAAAATGAACATCATTTTTATGTCTCCAGGGTTAAATGAGGCTGAAGAAGCGGTGACAGATGCCATACTCACTGCGGTTGCAGATGTAACTCCCGGATGTTGTCCCGTTGTTTCATGCGATATTAGTTGCTTCACAACACCCCTGAGTTTATCGAGAGAACTCACCGAATACCCTGCCACAACCAGTATGAAGATAAATCCGATAACCTTCAGGAGATGTTTTGTGATGACCGATTCAATCCGCCTGTAAGGATTGGCCTTGCCTGAATGCTGTGATCTGCCATGCTGCCTGTGCCTGTGCCTGGAGGACCCGGTTTTAGGTTCTTCCATAATATCAGTCGGTTTAGGAATCAAAAATAAAAAAAATTCCTAACTTTAACCTGTTATTCTTTACGACATGTGCGGCCGGTATTCATTTGCAGTGGTTGATGAACTTATAGAAGAACGCTTTGGGGTGAGAGTGAGGACTGCCATCTATAAGGCCAGGTATAACTGTGCCCCGGGCCAGGACCTTGCCGTGATCTCAAACCATTCACCGGATGAGCTCAGTTTCTTTCGCTGGGGGCTTATTCCTTCCTGGGCCAGGGATAAGTCGATAGGCTATCAGCTTATCAATGCCCGTTCGGAGACCATTACCGAAAAACCTTCTTATAAAAATGCTTTCAGATGCAGGCGCTGCCTGGTCCCGGCAAACAGTTTTTTTGAGTGGACGAAGGACCGCGAAAAGGATCCCTACCGAATACTGATGAAGGATGAGAAGCCATTTGCCATGGCAGGATTATGGGACCAATGGACTACCACCGACGGGGAGATCATTCATTCCTTCTCAATACTTACAACATCTCCGAATGAACTCATGCATGACATACACGAGAGGATGCCGGTAATTCTGGCCCAGGCCGATGAGAAACGCTGGCTATCCCCCTTGCCCGAGTCGGAACTTATAGACCTGCTGAAACCTTATCCGGCAGAAAAAATGAAAGCATATAAAATTTCGAAGCTGGTGAATTCACCAAAAAACGATTCTGCAGAGATCCTTACTCCTGTATCATAAGTGAACAACCCCTGAGATCACTTGAATCAAACCGCCCCAGCACCTCAAAACGTCCGTCGTCATGAAGCCTTCCAAGATCCTGGGTGGCAAGGAAACTGCATGAAAACAGGTTGGCCAGGTCTATGATGCTGATCCCGCCGCTGCGACCGGCGACACAAAATGAAAAGGGATCGTTTATCTCGCGTATCATGATCTTCATCCAGGGTGGAGTGCTGTATAAACCCGCCTGGCCCGACCAGGCTTGCGACAGCAGTTCAGTCATGCCATATTCAGAATGTATTTCTGCCGATGAGAAAGCCGCTTTAAGCCTGTCGTGAAGTTCATGGCGGGTAATCTCTTTCCTGCGGCCTTTCATGCCACCGGTTTCTATAACGATAAGACCCGGATATTCGCCGGGATATTTTTCGGCAAAATCCAGAAGGGCATAAGTAAGGCCTATGAGTATCGTTTTTCCCGATGCAGGTGCGAGCCCCGGCAAACGGTTTCTCAGGCCTTCAATGTCATGGAGAAAGAACCCATGAAGCCTGTCCGGGTTTTGCTGCATGAGTTGATTTATCATGTAGATGAGCGAGGAGGTCTTATTCTCTTCAGGCTCCGGGGTAAGGGACAGGAATGTATATTCTGACGGATCCCCATAGGCCAGTGTAAATCCCTTCAGCAGGGAATCATCATACATTGCAGGATCGGCCAGCAAATGCCGGCCGGGGACCGAAGCTGTCGTCCCGCTGCTTCTGAACTCCCGCATCACGTTCATGCCGGAACAGATTATCTCCCTCGATTTAAATACTTCGACAGGGAGAAATGGAATATCTTCAGCCTGATGCACATTGACCGGCTTGCGCGACAAGGCATCGGCAAACTCCCGGTAAACCATGCAGTTTTCATACTGAAACCTGTAAACCTCGAGTGCAAGTTCATTGAACCTGCAACCACCGGCTATGTTAAAGATCTTTTCTCTCAGGTCTTCTGCTGCCATTTCAAAGTCTCGGTTCACGGTTCACAATTTACGGCTCCCGGTTCACAGTTCACGATTTACGGCTTCCCGTTCACGGTTCACGGTTCACGTATTTTCTCTATCTTTGCAGGGGTCCAAAGGTATCAAAAATTGAAGCATCCCATGGAGGCAAAAGGGAAATTCAGCACAGCCGGTTTATATTCTCTTCTGATTGCATTCTGTATCATCACGTTCTCTTCCTGCATGAAAAGGGAATCTTATTCCGATATTCCGCAGATCGCCTTTGCCGGGTATACCAATATGTTTGACACTACGAAGATCGCGAAAAAAGGCATACTTACCATTACATTCCAGGACGGTGACGGGGATATCGGCCTGCACACCTGGGATCTTTATCCTCCATTCGACAGTACCAGCATTTATTTCTACAACTACTATATCGACCTGTACGAGAAAAAGAACGGCATCTTTATAAAGGACACAACACTTTTCACTTCACTTAACGCCCGTATACCTTACCTTACTCCCGATGATCCCAACAAAGCCATCAAAGGGTATATAGTCGATACGATCCCATTGAACCCAAACCCGGTCTACGACACAATTCAATTCTCGATGTTCATTTATGACCGTGCCTTGCATAAAAGCAATGTGGTGTTCACCCCGGAGATTGTTGTCAGAAGGCCATAAACAGCTATGGAGAGGGTACTTGCTTACCGGAGGTTGATTATCATAGGAATATTCCTTACTGTCGGGCTGATTTTCGTTTTACGGCTATTTTATGTCCAGATCCTTGTCGACAGGTACATACTTTCGGCGAATAACAATGTTCTCAGGTATATCACCCAGTACCCTGCAAGAGGGCTCATATACGACCGTAACGGGAAATTGCTTGTATACAACGAAGCGGCTTACGATCTCATGGTCATTCCCAGGCAGGCTAAGAATGTCGATACCATGGAGCTTTGCCACCTGCTCAGTATCGATAAGTATGAATATATAAGGCGGTTGGAAAAGGCGCGTAATTATTCCCCTTACCGCCAGTCCATTTTCGAATCCCAGATTACTCGCGAAAACTATGGTTTCCTTGAAGAGAAGCTGTTTCGTTTCCCGGGATTCTTTGTCCAGTCCCGCACACTGCGTAAATATACCTATTCCATAGCCGCTCATACTTTCGGATATATAGGTGAAGCCGGTCCCGATGTCATTGAATCCGATCCCTATTACAAATCGGGCGACTATATTGGGATTAACGGGATCGAGAAATCCTACGAGGACATCCTCAGGGGAGAAAAAGGATTGAAGATCAGGGTAGTGGATGTGTTGAACCGTGACAAAGGGAGTTTCCAGGATGGAAAGTATGATACCCTTGCTTATGCTGGCACCGACCTGTATTCCTCCATGGATGAGGACCTGCAGGAATACGGGGAAAAACTTATGGCCGGGAAGAAAGGGAGCATCGTAGCCATTGAACCGTCCACGGGTGAGATCCTCTGCCTGGTCACAAGCCCTTCGTACGACCCAAACCTCCTTGTGGGCAATATCAGGAAAAAGAATTACAGGAACCTTGTATTCGATACTGTATATCAGCCTTTGTTCAACCGCGCACTGATGGCTATGTATCCGCCGGGATCCACTTTCAAGCTTGTCGATGCCCTGGTTGGGCAGCAGGAAGGCGTTCTCTTCCCAACAACTACTTACGGCTGCCCTGGCGGGTTCAGTTTAGGTAACGGCAAAATGGTGGGCTGTCATTCTCATCCTTCGCCCCTGAACCTGATCGGGGCCATACAGATCTCTTGTAATACATATTTCTGCAGGGTCTTCAGGTCCATCATCGATAACTCTGTCTACACAAGTACACGCCAGGCCTATGAGAAATGGAGAAAAGAAGTGATGAGTTTCGGCCTGGGGAAAAAACTCGGCCTGGATGTGCCGGGCGAGGTGAACGGGAATATACCTACCCCGGCCTATTACGACAAGTATCATGGCAAGGACCGCTGGCATTCCATGACCATCATCTCACTCGGAATAGGACAGGGAGAGATCGGCATCACTCCTCTGCAGATGGCCAACCTGGCAGCAACCATCAGCAACCGGGGCTGGTATTATGTGCCCCATATTATCAGGGCATTAGGAAAAAAGGATTCGCTAAACCCCGGTTTCAGGGAAAAGAAAGTCACAGCTGTCAATACCGCCTATTTTGATATAGTTGTAGAAGGGATGGCGGATGTGGTTTCGGAGGGAACCGCACGTGCCTCGAAAATCGACAGTATAGATTTTTGCGGGAAGACCGGTACTGCCCAGAACCCTCACGGGAAGAACCATTCTATTTTTATAGCCTTTGCGCCTAAGCTCAATTCGAGGATTGCCATCTCTGTTGTTATCGAGAATGCCGGTTACGGGGCAGAATGGGCAGCACCGGTCGCCAGTCTTATGATAGAAAAGTATCTCAGGCGGACAGTAAAAAGAAAAGACCTGGAAGAACGCATTATGAATGCGGACCTTATCCATGGAATAAATGTTAAACATGAAAGCGGAAAAGGGCATTTTTTACCGGATTGACTGGGTGATGGTCATCCTCTACCTGGCCCTGGTTCTCATGGGCTGGCTTAATATTTATGCTGCAGTTTACAACGACAGCCACCAGCATATCACCGATATGCACCAGAAATACGGCAAGCAGATGGTTTTCATCCTGGCGTCGCTGGTACTTGCTGTCACCATTATAATCATTGAACCGAAATTCTTCTCGCAGTTCTCCTATTTCATTTACGGTTTTTTCCTGGCCATGCTCATCGTCGTGATCTTTGCCGGCCGGGAGATCGCGGGGTCCAAATCCTGGTTCGCAATAGGGGGTTTTGGCATCCAGCCTGCCGAATTCGCCAAAATGGCTACCGCCCTTGCCCTTGCGAAGTTCCTGGGTTCCCTCGACAGGAATATAAAAAACCCCCGCCAACTGACGACAGCTGTATTGATCATAGTACTGCCCGCTTTATGTATCCTTCTCGAACATGATACGGGATCGGCACTGGTTTTTATCTGCTTTGTGCTTGTCCTTTACCGGGCCGGGCTCACCGGGTTCGTCCTCCTGGCCCTGATTGCCATGCCGGTGCTGGGAGTGCTTGCTCTTATCGTCAATAAATTCATTCTTATAGCTGCGCTGTTTGTCATGTCGGTTTTGTTATATCTCCGTTCGCAACGCCGGATCCGGCAAATACTCATCATCCTTTCAATATTCCTGGCCTCAAGCGGTTTCGTTTTATCGGTCCATTATACCGTTAACCATATCCTGGAACATCATCAGCGACAGAGAATCAACGTCTTACTAGGTAATAATACCGACCTGAAAGGGGCAGGTTATAACGTAAACCAGTCCCTCATCGCAATCGGATCGGGAAGATTCTGGGGCAAAGGTTTTTTGCAGGGAACCCAAACCAAGTATAATTTCGTACCCGAACAAAGCACCGATTTTATCTTCTGTACCGTGGGTGAAGAACATGGTTTTGCAGGCTCGTTAATAGTAATTGCCTTATTTCTCGGATTGATGATCAGGATTGTTCTGAATGCAGAAAGGCAAAGATCAAAATTCAGCCGCCTTTACGGTTACGGGGTCGCTTCACTATTTTTTATCCACTTCTCAATAAATATCGGAATG
>JAPLDN010000309.1 GCA_026391755.1 Bacteroidota bacterium | reverse complement strand
AATATCAGGGTCGTTTTCAAAATTATGTTTGAACCTGATCACACTTGCCGCTTCGTGCCTGAAATCCAGTTCCTTCTTGATAGTAGCCCCGAACTCCTTAACAATGCCAACTGCATTGATGGCTTCCATCTCCGGATTGTTCTTCTGCATCCGGGAAGCAAAATAGTTCATTAAATGAAGGTCCAGGCCGATCTTCTTTTCGATCCCTGGCCTCTGTATCTTTACGCAAACTTCTTCCCCGTTAAGCAGAGTGGCCCGGTAAGTCTGGGCCATTGATGCAGATGCCAGCCTGTTTGAATCGAATTTGCTGAAAATATCCGAGATACTGCAGTTCAGGTTTTTTTCTATAGCTGCAATAGCAACATCGTCGGGCATAGGGTCGGCCTCGTCCTGGAGTTTTTTAAGTTCTTCCCTGAGTTCCTCATCAAGTATGTCGGGCCGGTCGGCAAGGATCTGGCCAAACTTGATAAAGGTAGGACCAAGTTCCTCCACGGCCATCCTGATCCTTTCCCATTGATTGTAATGTTCAATCCGGGCAAAACGTTTTTTGGTTACCAGGTACTTCCCCAGGCCGTTTTTGCTGACCCAATCCTGAAACCCGTATTTGATTACAACTCCAAGTATTTCTCTGGCTCTTCCGATTTCGTGCATGGCCAGACCGATTTGGGACAAACGCATAACTTAAGTAATTAGTGATGAGTGATGAGCCATGAGTGATGAGTGGTGAAAAGGTCGAAATTTAATCACTCATCACTCATGGCTTATGGCTCATGGCTAAAAGTTATTTCTTTACCGGTTTCCTGACCGGCTTTGCCGGGACCTTCTTTACTTCGAGCTTCTTGATCCTGTCCTCCAGCTTTTTGATCTCCTCCTTTGTAGGGATGTTCATCTTTTGCAAAGTTGTTTTAACCAGGTCCTGGAAGTTGACTTCGAGATTCTTTTTGGTTTCTTCGGATTTCTTTATCAGAAGATCGAGAAGTTTTTTGGCTTCCTCCTTTGTAAGGTTATTTTCCTTTGCCATCTCTTTGGCTGCTTTAGTCAGCTTGTCGGTGGTCATAAAAGCATATTCAATGCCTTTATCGATCGATTTTTTCAGTTCTTCAAACATAGATACCTCCTTATTTTTTAAAAAGTGCTGAATTGGATTTGCTTTCTTTTTTAATGTTCATAAAGTGGATTTCAAGATCGGCAAGAAAGCCCGGAAAGTTCTTCAGGCTCTCAGGTTTGATCTCGAAGGCCGTAAGTACATTAGGAATTGCTTTAATGGAAGTTAGCAGGCGCGTGAGCTGGGTCTTTTTGAAAGGCCCTTCCACCAAAAGAATAAAATCGGTTTGTTTAAGTTCAGGAAACAGGATCTTTTCCTCGCTGCGGTTGGATATCAGGTAGTAAGGATTCCGGCATTCCTCATCCACGAAAAAATACAGGCTGTAATTCCCGGACAGATCGTCCATCTTCCTGAAGCCGGCATGCAACTTCTGGTTGAGCATGAATGAAAGCCGATAATCTTTAAGATGGCATGATACTCCGGCAAGCGTGAAATAGGGAGCTTCGGCCCGTGATTCAAGCATGATTTTTTTTGCCATGACTCCATCGATTAATCATAACAAATATAATCGAATATCATGCTTTTTCCAAGGATTCCCCGTTTATTTTCTGCCAGGCTTTTTCAGAAGCATTCTGCTCGGCACCTTTTATTGAATAGTCCTGCCCCCTTGCAAGAGGCTGTCCTTCCACTACAAGCTCAACAAGATACTGCTTTTTATAGCCGGCACCTACCTCTTCAAGGACATTAAAGGCTGATTGCTTTTTTTCTTTTTGCGCCCATTCGATGATCTTGCTTTTAAAATTCACTTCCTGGTTAAGAAGTTCATCCATATCGATATAATGGCCGAAAATTTTCTTCAGAATAATCTTATGGGTGAATTTAAATCCTTTATCAAGATAAATTGCTCCTATCAGGGCTTCGAAGGCATCACCTTTAAAGGACCTGAAAACTCCGGAATTTGAATTTTCAAGCAGAATAAGGTTATCAATTCCCATTCTCTGGGAGAGTTTATTCAGTTGTGCACGGCTAACCAGTTTGGAACGCATTTCGGTGAGGAAACCTTCGTCCCTGGCCGGGTAGGTCCTGAACAGAAAGTCGGCGGTAACTGCATCAAGTATTGCATCACCCAAAAATTCAAGGCGCTCGTTATTAACACGGAGGTTTTTAATTGTATCCTGGCTGGCCGACTTATGTGTAAATGCAAGCCTGTACAAATAAATATTTCCGGGACGAAACCCAAAAATATTTTTAATTGCGCGCCTGAGGTTTTTATCGGTATGGGCAGCGAAGCGGACCGCTTTTAATGTCCTGAACTTCAAGGCAGGTTGCTTAGTATTTCTTAACGATCAGTGTGGCATTATGTCCGCCGAACCCGAAAGTATTGCTGAGTGCTGCGTTCACAACCCTTTCCTGGGCTTTATTGAAGGTGAAATTAAGCCTGGGGTCAAGCTCAGGATCATCGGTGAAATGGTTAATTGTGGGGGGAACAATGTTATTCCTCACAGCCATCACTGACGCAATTGCTTCGATAGCTCCGGCAGCACCTAAAAGGTGGCCGGTCATTGACTTGGTTGAATTAATATTGATCTTATAAGCCAATTCTCCGAAAAGTCCGAGGATAGCTTTAGGCTCGGCGATATCACCAACCGGGGTTGAAGTTCCGTGGGTATTTATATGATCTATATCCTGAAGCTGCATCCCGGCATCCTTTATAGCATTTCTCATCGATAGCATGGCGCCAATCCCATCGGGATGAGGAGCGGTCATATGGTAAGCGTCGGCAGAAACACCACCACCGGCCACTTCGGCATAAATCGTTGCTCCTCTCGCCTTAGCGTGCTCAAGTTCTTCGAAGATCAGGGCTCCTGCGCCTTCTCCCATTACAAAACCGTCCCTGTCTTTGTCAAAAGGCCTTGAAGCGGTAGCGGGATCATCGTTACGGGTCGATAACGCATGCATGGCATTAAAGCCGCCTATCCCCGCTGGGTTTATAGCTGCTTCGGAGCCTCCGGCAACAAATACGTCGGCCAGCCCGTTCCTGATATACAGCATGGCATCCACAAGCGCATTGGCCGAAGAAGCACAAGCCGAAACAATTGCAAAGTTCGGACCGCGGAAGCCATATTTTATTGAAATATGTCCAGCGGCGATATCAGCAATCATCTTTGGAATGAAAAAAGGATTGAAACGGGGCGTCCCGTCTCCCTTGGCAAAGCCTGTGACTTCCTGGTAAAAAGTATCCAGACCCCCTATGCCGGAAGACCATATGACCCCAATCCTGTCTTTATCAACCTTTTCAAGATCCATGCCCGAATCAACAACGGCCTTATCGGCACATACCAAACCAAAATGGGCATAGGGGTCGTATTTACGCACCTCCTTGCGGTCAAAATAATCCTCAGGGTTGAAGTTCCTGACCTCGCAGGCAAAGCGGGTCTTGAATTTCGTGGCATCAAAGCGCGTGATAGGTCCTGCGCCACTTACTCCTTTAACCAGGTTGCTCCAATACTCTTCGACCGTATTTCCAAGGGGCGTAATCACACCAAGGCCAGTTATTACAACTCGTCTCAAAGCCTAATAATTAATGGTTAAACTTACATTTGTTAAAGGAGAACCCCCTTT
>JAPLDN010000294.1 GCA_026391755.1 Bacteroidota bacterium | reverse complement strand
TGGTCATACGTTTTAGCTGCAAGCAGTTTATCGGCATTACTGATGATTCCCGCATATTGTTATTCAAGTGATTTCTGTTTTAACAGCACCTCTCCTATGCTGTCGATACTTTAGATCCTTCGCTTGGGCAGGGATTCCTCAGGTTTCAGCAGCAGCGCCTTTTGGTACTCGCTTTTTGCCTGTTCAAAGGATTTCGTCCTGAACAGTTTTTCTCCCGATGCAATAATATTGGCATATTCGCTGTCAATAGCTTTCTGTTTTGCTATTTCATCAAGCAGCTTGTCAATCTCTGCAATTTTAGTCCCGGGGTAGACTTCGCCTGGTTTGACAGCCAATGCAGCAGCATATTGGACTTTAGCCTCTGTATACGATTTTGCAGCCAGCAATTTATCAGCTGCTGCAACTGCAGCCATATACTGCTTATCCAGGGCCTGCTGTTTGGCCTGCTGCAACTCCATCTCCTTCTTCCGTGCTTCTTCCGACATCAAGGCTGCCTGCCCTGCCACAAGAGGTTTGACCTTCTCCAGCATCTCTTTCGGATAGGGCGCACCAGGCTTCACATCCAGGGCATAGGTGTAATAATCCCTGGCCCTGATAAAGTCTTTCCCGATATAAAAGCTGTCGGCAAGGCTGATATATTCATCGAATTCCTTTTGGGTCTTTGCCCCTTTGGCCAGCAATCCGTCAATTTCGGCTATTTTATTTTTAGGATAAGGCTGATCAGGCTTGATCTTCGATGCACTCTCATAGTCCTTCCTGGCAGCGATGTAGGATTTGCCTGAAAAAAACTGGTCGGCACTTGCAATAAGTTTAATATAGGCCTCATCCCTGCTTCGCTGGGCTGCAATAAGCGGTGTAAGTTCAGCAATCCTGTCTTTGGGGTATTTTTCCCGGGGCTTTATTCTCGAAGCATTCTGGTAATCAAGCAAGGCCGGCTGCCAGTTCTTTGCATTGTAATACTTGTCGGCGCTCCTGATTGCCTCCGCATACAGGCTTTCCTCTAACTGCTGATCCACCTTTAGCTTTATGATCTCATTGATCTTCTCTTTAGGATATTGTTCCGAGGGAAGTAAACGTGAGGCATTCTGGTATTCCTCGCTTGCACGGTCTAATTCTCCGGCCTGAAAAAGCCTGTCGGCGTTTGCAACAGCAACATCATAGAGGGTGTTCTGGGCCTTCTGGGATCGTATAAGGTCCATGGTCTTTCTTAGTTTCGCTTTTGCCGATGAGTCATTCGGGAAAGTGTTCAACGCCAGTTGGTAATAAGCCTTTGCATTCAGATAGTCCTTCTTTTGAAATGCAGCATCCCCGGCATTGAGTGATTTGTCAAATTCGGGTTGCTTTTTCTTGTTTCCGGCAATAACAGCCTTCAGCTGAACGATCCGCATATTGACCGACTTGTCGGCAGGTTTGAGTTTTTGTGCCTCCTCAAGTTCACCAAGACATTCCTCAAGTTTATTTGCGGTATAAAGGACATCCGCCCTTCGAATCAGATAGTTAAATGCACTGTCGGGTGAAGGAGGTTTGGCTTTTGCAAGAGTATCTCCTGGCTCATTAATTCCCTGGGGACTCATAAGAAAATCAAAACGGGAAGGTCCGGTTATTGTATAGACTCCAAAGGCAAAAGCCGCCAGTGCAGATAAAAAAAGAATATGGGTTAAATACTCAGCTCTCCGGGGATGTAATTTCATGCAATAACTTCAGTTTTAATCGGAATAAAAGATCCTGGCATAGGATAACGCAAAAATCAGGAAATAATTTTACTTCATTGAATTATCACACCATCGCGGATCGTCAGCTTTCGGTCGGCCATTCCCGCAAGCTCAGTATTATGAGTGACAATAACATAGGTCTGGCGGAACCTTTCCCTCAAACTAAAAAACAGCTTATGCAGTTCCATGGCGGAGTTGCTGTCGAGATTTCCCGATGGTTCATCGGCAAGGATCACACCCGGGTCATTGATCAATGCCCTTGCAATTGCTACTCTCTGCTGCTCGCCTCCCGACAATTCCGAAGGCCTGTGTTTGAGGCGTCCCGAAAGGCCAAGGATATCCATAAGCTCCTTAGCCTTCCCGGTAGTCTCATTTCTTGAACCTCCCCTGATAAAGCCGGGTATACAAACATTTTCAAGGGCCGTAAATTCCGGAAGCAGATGATGGAACTGGAATACAAATCCGATATGCCTGTTTCTGAACTCTGAGATCTTTTTATCGGACAGCCCGTCAACCCTGATCTTATCGATCTCAATAAAACCTGAATCTGCTTTATCAAGGGTGCCTAAAATATGCAGCAAGGTTGATTTCCCTGCACCCGAAGCCCCTACGATCGAGATAATCTCGCCGTCCTGTATTTCAAGACTGATACTTTTCAGTACATGAAGCTCACCGAATGATTTTACTATGTCCCTGGCAATGATCATGAAAAAGGAAAGGGCAAAGTTATAAAATTCCCGGTCCCGAAATATTTTGTAATTACGAATCAAAGGGTTACTTTTGGTAACCGGATATAAACCGGGTGATTCTCGCAAAACAAGATCTATCTAATTGATTTCATTGTACTTACAAAAATGAAAAATAATATTTTGAACTATGAACCTGCATGAATACCAAAGTAAAATCATCTTAAAACAACATGGAGTACCTGTTCCCGAGGGAGGACTTGCAAATACACCCGAGGAAGCAATTAAAGTTGCCGAAGTGCTTCAATCCTCGACGGGGACCGATAAGTTTGTGATCAAAGCCCAGGTTCATGCAGGGGGTCGCGGGAAAGGCGGCGGGGTTAAAATTGCTAAGAATTTCGAGGAAGTTAGGCAGTATGCCGACCAGATTATAGGGATGAGGCTGGTTACGCCCCAGACAAGTGCTGAAGGGAAATTAGTAAAAAAAATCTATGTAGAGCAGAACATATTCTATCCGGGGCCTACCGAACCTCGTGAAATCTATTTAAGCCTGCTTTTAAACCGCAAATCGGGGCATATCATTATCATGTATTCACCCCGGGGAGGCATGGATATCGAAAAAGTTGCAGAAGAGACCCCCGACCAGATATTTACCGAGGAGATCGATCCCAGGCTTGGGCTTCAGCAGTACCAGGCCAGGAAAGTTGCATTCAATCTGAGCCTGAAAGGGGATGCCTACAAAAACATGATCAGGTTCCTGAATGCCATTTACCAGGCCTATATCAAATCT
>JAPLDN010000393.1 GCA_026391755.1 Bacteroidota bacterium | reverse complement strand
GGTGATCTGGGTCTGGTTATGAAGCATTCGGGTAAGGGAAGAAGGACGGGCAAAGATCGCATTGCCGACAAAGAAAATAACCCTGTGGTATTTATGGACTACTTTCTTGGAGAGTTCTTTCACCTCATCGGCAACGTCGGTGCCTATTGCATAATAACTGTCGGCAAAGCATCCGTATGCGTGGGCAAGCTCTTCGTATTTTTTGAGATTGTTCTTGACGTTTTCCTCAAGGTTCTGAAGTTCTTCCTCCCCTTTAAAAGTTCCGGTATCGACCATGCCAACCTGAATGAAAATAAAGTTCTTATAATTCTCAAAATCCTCTCGTATTTTAAGGAATGTATTTATTCCAACCCCGTTGAAGTCGTTGACACAAATACATGCCGTATGCGATTCCTGGTCAAATTCGGGTAATTCCCTGTTTGCTTTTTCCCAGGTCACCATGGCGGGTTCAACCTGCCTGAACATTTTATGGTCCAGGCGGCCAATCAGCTTTGCAGCGCGGTCATAATGACTTCTTACCCTCACAACAAAGAAAATGAGGCTGGATGTAATCAGTATAGTGAGCCAGCCTCCCTCGGTGAACTTCACGAAGAGAACAGTGCAAAGTATACTGACTGTAAGGATAAGGCCAAGTCCGTTAATAAGCAGTTTGGGGATCCAGTTCCCTTCTTTTCTCTTAACCTGCCACCAGTGGCGTACCATCCCTGCCTGGGAAAGTGTGAATGTGACGAATACGTTAATACTGTAAAGTACAACAAGAGTGGTCACTTTGCCTCCCGTTACAAGCAGTACAAACGAAGCGGCCACTGCCATGAGGACAAGACCGTTCTGGGTTACCAGCCTGTCGGAAAGCACCGAAAAACGCCTTGGGAACCAGCTGTCCTGTGCCATGTTCGAGATAACCCGGGGGCCCCCCAGAAAACCTGTCTGAGCCCCTACAAACAACAATGCAGCCTCAGAGAGCAAGGTAACGATCACAAAAGTTTGTCCGATCCATTTGTTCCAGCCGGCGGTCATGGCTTCAAGCAGGTTGGCGTTCATGGTTTTGCCAGGGATATGTTTGAGGTGAAACAGAGAATAGGCCGCAAGTAATCCCAGTACGGTAATGCCCAGGGAAAAAGCCATCAGCCTCATTGTTGCAATCCCTGTCTTGACCCTGGGCTCTTTTAGAATGACCATTGAATTAGAAACAGCCTCTATCCCGGTGTAGGTACCGGCTCCCATACTGTAGGCCCTTGCCAGGATCAGCAGCACTGCGAAAGTCCCCAAACTGTTGCTTGCCTGTTTGAATTCTCTCGTGGCCTCAGGCACCATATTGACAAATTCCCTGGTATGAAACATGATGGGGTAAATGATTGCGAAGGCATGTGTCAGCAGAAAGATGATGAATATAGGCATCAGGGATAATACTGATTCTTTTACTCCCCTGAGGTTCAGAAGTAAAAGGATAAGGATAATACCCAAGGTTGTATATAGTTTATAAACCTGGAAAGAATCCGGGAAATTGCTGAATATGGCGTCAACACCGCTGGCGACGCTGATGGAAATTGTAAGAATGTAGTCAACGATAAGAGAACAGCCTGAGACCATACCCAGGCGTGGGGAAAGGAGTTTTGCTGCAACCTGGTAACCACCACCTCCCGATGGAAACAGTTTAATGATCTGGGAATAGCTGCTGCTGATAATGGCGATGGTAAGAACAACCGCAAGGGCGATGAAAATTGTCATCCCGTGGTAATGGCCAAGGGCACGGTAGGCTTCTTCAGGACCGTAACAGGAAGATGAAAGCCCGTCGGAACCCAGACCTATCCAGGCCATGATGGCTACCAGCGTGACTTTCTCGAAGATGTTCTCATCTTTGAGATCACGGGCATTGCCAACGAATACCTTTCTGATCCTCTCGGTTGTGCTAAGCCTTTCCCTCTGTTTCATCAGAAATGAAATTGACTGGCAAAAGTACTATGTTTAAGCAAATAAAAAAGACTTTTAAAACCTGTTAATACCCGAATGAACGGCCTTCAATTTTATCAATTTTAATCTTCCAGACAGTTACCTCCCTTATGGAAGGAGGATTGAACTTAAACTCTTTCCCGCTGTACTGGGCCATAATGACATTCAGTGCTGCAATTTTCTCTACTTGCCTTATATACTTCCTGGACTTTGCTTACAGGTACAATTTCAATTGAATACCTGTTTTTATCAAGTGAGCGGGAATTATATTTGGATACAAAGATTCGCTCAAAACCCAGCTTTTCAGCTTCGGATACCCTTTGTTCAATCCGGTTGGTTGGCCTGATCTCTCCGCTTAATCCCACTTCGGCGGCAAAACATGTTTTTGTATCTATTGGCTCATCCTGGTTTGATGAAAGTATTGCAGCAACAATAGCCAGATCAATAGCGGGATCATCAACGTCAAGTCCGCCGGCAATATTGAGAAAGACGTCCTTATGGCCCAGCCTAAACCCGCTTCGTTTTTCAAGAACTGCAAGGAGCATATTCAGTCGCCTGACATTAAATCCGGTCGTTGAGCGCTGGGGAGTGCCGTAAACTGCCGAGGAAACAAGGGCCTGGGTCTCGATAAGCATAGGCCGCAAGCCTTCGACCATCGCAGCAATAGCAATCCCGCTTACTTTTTCATCATGCTGGCTTAGCAGGATTTCCGAGGGGTTTGAAACTTCCCTCATACCCGTGTCATGCATTTCATAGATTCCAAGTTCCGAGGTTGAACCGAAACGGTTCTTCAGGGACCTCAGGATACGGTATCCGTAATTCCTGTCGCCTTCGAACTGGAGCACGGTATCAACCATGTGTTCCAGTATCTTAGGACCTGCCAGGCTTCCGTCCTTGGTAATATGGCCAATAAGGAAAACAGGGATATGGGTTATCTTGGAGTATTTCTGCATTTCCCCGGCACATTCCTTTATCTGGCTGATGCTGCCGGCCGAGGATTCAATACTGTCGGTCTGCAGGGTCTGGATTGAATCAATGATCACCATTCCCGGCCGGACCTTTTCGAGATGCTGAAAAATAGCCTGGGTGTTTGTTTCTGTAAGGACGTAGCAGTTTTCATTTTTTATACCGAGACGCTCGGCCCTCATCCTGAGCTGCTGGTCGCTTTCCTCTCCGCTGATATACAGAACCTTCAGCTCATTGCATTTCAATGCAACCTGGAGCATCAGGGTGGACTTCCCGATACCGGGTTCTCCTCCTATCAGGACAAGGGATCCCTGGACCAGGCCACCCCCGAGAACACGGTTGAGTTCCGCATCCTTTGTGTCGATGCGCTGTTCATTCTCAAAGCTGACGTCTGATATTTTCTTCGGAACCGGCCTTTGATCGTTAGGCCTTGCAAAGCCTTTGTTTCTTTCTTCTCTCTGGATTACCTCTTCAACGAGGGTATTCCATTCCCCGCAGGCAGGGCATTTTCCCATCCATTTGCTTTGCTGTGCCCCGCAGCTTGTGCAGAAAAATGCAGTCTTGACTTTTGGCATAACAGGATCTTAGAGGTGAACCTTGTGTGCCTTCTCAATAGTATGGGTAGTGGAATAGCCCCTGGTTAGTTCAATGGTTACAACTTCTCCTCCCCTGGCTTTTACGATATCGCTCCCTACAATTTCCTGCCCGTCGTAATCCTTGCCTTTGACCAGAACATCGGGTTGAATGAGTTTGATCAGTTCATAGGGAGTGTCTTCCTCGAACGTGACCACCGCATCAACAAAAAGAAGGGAAGCCAGCGTGAAAGCACGGGCGTGATGACTGTTTACAGGTCGGTGGATGCCCTTGATGCGATGAATGCTCTCATCGGAATTCAACCCCACTATCAGGATGTTGCCGAGAGCCCTTGCTTTACCCAGTAATTCAATATGGCCCAGGTGCAGTATATCGAAGCAGCCGTTGGTAAATACAATTTTTTTATCCTGGAACCTCCACATAGCCAGTTGCCTCTGCATGGCTTCCCAGGTAAATATCTTTGCTTTTACAATTTTAAGCTTTCCCATCTTCTGACCGTTTAATAGATAAAAGTAATAAAGAAACTCCACCCACAATTAGTATCATCAGTGTCTGAGCTGTCCATGCGATCCAACCCAGCGCCAGGCCGGTAGGTTTGGCGATACCATAAAGAAGAAGCGTTTCCTGTACAATGGCAGGATATAAACCGATCCCTCCCGGGGTGATCATGATTCCCACACTGCCAAGAACCAGGGACGAAAGGCCTGCACCCGGCCCGAGGCCCGAGGTTTCGGTAAAACAAAAGAAAATAACATACAGCATAAAAAAGTAGAGCACCCAGATCATAACTGAATAGAATACAAAAAGACCTGGTTTCTTAACCTGGCTGAGAGATTTCAGTCCTTCCCAAAAACCAATTATAAGGGTTCTTAACTTCTGGTAAGTCTTTGATGCCAGAAATTTTTTTCTCAAGGCAAACCACATTAATATCACGAAAAGAGCCAATCCGCCGAGTGAAAGAAAAATCATCCGTGAATAATGCAGTGTTCCAAACTTGGCCACCAGCTTAGGATAAATATTCTGATCGAGGTATTCTTTAATTGTTCCAAGCTGCGTGAAAAACATCAGCAGGAACAAGAGGAAAAAAATAAGCATGTCAATAGCCCTTTCGGTCACCACTGTTCCCAGTGCTTTCTGGAAGGGCACCTTTTCATACTTCGACATGATGCCGCAACGGGTCACCTCTCCAAGTCTCGGGAAAGCCATATTGGCAAAATAACCAACCATAACCGCGTAAAATGTAGTTTTAAGTTTGGGTTTAAATCCCATGGGCTCAAAAAACAATATCCAGCGGGCCGAACGAAGTATATGACTAAAAATACCTAATACCACGGCCAGGACTACCCAGTAATAGTTTGCAGTGCGAAAGGAATGAAGGATCTGCCCTCTTTCTTCCGCTGTAAGGTCTTTAAGGGAAAGCCAGATGATCAATAAACCCAATCCAAGAAAAAAAGAGAACTTCAATGCGGTAATTATCTTCTTCGCCGGGGAGGAAGCTTCACTAACAGTCTTCGTCATTTATTAGTCCTTTTTTCTTGAAGAAAGTCTGTTCTTCTCGTCAGGAAACGCCATGGAAGGTTTGAATTTCTTTGCCTGATCAAAATCCATTGTGGCGTATGACACGATAATAACCATGTCACCTTTAAGAAATTTGCGTGCAGCAGCGCCGTTCAGACAAATTACCCCGCTGCCTTTCCGGCCTTTAATGACGTATGTTTCAATACGCTCACCATTGTTTATATTCAGCACCTGAACTTTTTCAAACTCAATCAGGTTGGCCTCCTTCATCAAATTTTCATCTATGGTTATGCTGCCAACATAATTGATGTTAGCATCAGTAACCGTGGCGCGATGAATTTTGGATTTAAGTACTTCAATCTGCATCATGCCGCAAAATTACGAAAAAAGTTCAACATTGTCTATCAACCTCACATCTCCCAGAAAGACTGCTGTAAGGGCAACCAACTGGTTTTTATGCCCCCAGCTTTCGACCGGCATCAGTGTCTCGCGGTCGGCAATCTCGAAATATTCGACCCTGAACCTTGAATCTTCCTGGATTTTTTTTATTGCCCATTCCCTGAGTTCCCATACAGGGGTTTTCGTCCCTTTTTCCCTCACTTTGCAGAGAACTTCGAAAATCCTCCTGGCAACCTGTCTTTCGCCAATGGTGAGCCTCAGGTTTCTTGAACTCATTGCCAGGCCGTCATCTTCCCTGATGGTCTCACAGCCGATAATGTTGACAGGTAAGCC
>JAPLDN010000109.1 GCA_026391755.1 Bacteroidota bacterium | reverse complement strand
CACCGTGGCCATGCTTAACCTGGATATGATCAGCAGAAATTCCCCTGATTCACTTTACCTTGAAGGCGCCAAACAAAGTCCTGACATCACAAAAATCATCAGGAAAGAAAACAAAAAGACAAAGTTCACTCTTGTCGTTAAAGACAGTGAATTTTTAGGCGGGAGCGACCATTATTATTTTTACAAGCATAACGTCCCCTTTATATTCTACTTCACAGGCTTGCATAAAGATTATCACCAGGTGAGCGATAATCCCGATAAGTCTGATTGCAATAAAGCTGCAAGGGTCTCCAGGCTGGTATTTTATACGGCCGGGAAAATATCCAATGAAGATATCAGGTACAGCATTATTCCTGTTGAAAGTGATGCTCCTGTTCAATAAAAACATGTAAACGTCAAGACCAAAAATTCTAAAAAAAAATGAAGACCAAAATGATTTTGCTGATCGTCACGGTTGTTTTCGTGATGGTTAATGTCGAGCTCAGAGCCCAGGAAAAATTCAACCTCAACTATAAAATGGGAAAGGGAAAGACATACAGGTATTTGCAGGGTAGCATCGTTGAATCGACTCAGGAGATGGGAGGACAGGAGATGAAAATGAATACCGATGCACATTCCCTGCTGAAATATGAGATTGACAGCGTATCGGCAGATGGTACGATGAGCCTTGTATATTCTTTTGAAGAAGTATCTTTTCACATGAAGGGAATGGGCAGGGATACGACCATGGACATGAAGGATAAAGAAAACAAACCGGTTAAGGCAAAGCTAACAGCAAGCGGAAAGCTTACCAAAGAGCCATCTCACGACACTGCAAAAACCGGAAAATCTTCATTCTCCATAGGGAATCTTGCTACCGTTAACTTCACCAGATTGCCCGATCACAAAGTTGGTATTGGAGAAAAATGGTCAAGGGTCTCTACCGATACAACCGACGTGGGAGAAGGCCAGATAGTGTATAAAAAGAACATTGAATATGTTCTCACGGGTAAGGAAAAAAAGGGGAGTCACGATTGTGTTAAGATAGAATATAAAGGCTCTATGGAAATTGTCGGAAAAATGAAGCAAATGGGAATGGACCTGGCCATGGAAGGCAGCGGTGACACTTCCGGCACGCTCTGGTTTGATGCTGTCATGGGTCTTATAATCGAAGAACTTGACAACAATACGGTAGATATGACCATGGCACTCACCGGTCAGCAGCAGATGACCATACCGATAACCCAAAAAATTACCACCACGCAAAGCCTTAAGGAATAAATGCGCCACGGATTTTCCTTTCTTTTTATCTGGCTGATGACATTTTCCCTTTACAGCCAGGATTGTGAAAGGCCGGGTATCATCCCTGGTGAGATCTTTGCCCGAAGAAATGCTTTGCTTCACCTGATGGATAGTACTTCTGCCCTGGTGATGAAAGCTGAAGATGCCGATTATGATGCCGACATAGACCCTTACCGCCAGAGTCCCGATTTCTTTAATCTCACAGGGATAGATGAACCCGGGTACAAATTGATTGTAACGCCAGTGGGGTACAAATTCGGTTCAGGGATCAAACATATTTTAATATTCACATACCCTGACCAGATGTCGGAGCCATTACTTTTGTCGGCTTCCGATACCCTTCTTGATGAGAAATTCTTTGAACCATTGCTTTCGCAGATTTACGGGAGCATTAAAACCTTGTATTATTATCCCTTGCCAAAACTCTCAAACGACTGGCTGAACAGTAAAACAGTCATCAGCGAACGCGAGACTAAAAAAGTTTTTGAATTGGCCCACCCGGGAGTAAAGTTAAAGTCCGCGACTAAATTATTCACGGCAATCAGGCAGGTAAAAACCGGGCAGGAAACAGAACTTATAAAAAAGGCTATTGCCATGACCGGCGACGGGATCATTTCGGCGATGAAGCAATGCAAACCGGGCATGCATGAGTATGAGCTTCAGGCGATTATTGAATATGAAGCAAAACGCCAGGGCGCCCAATGCATGGCCTTTGCTTCAATCATTGGCTCGGGGGTAAACAGCCTGAGCCCGCATTACGAGAAAAATATCTGCCGGATGAACGAAGGGGACCTGGTTGTTATGGATGTTGGTGCGAGGTACGGGGAATTTTGCGCCGATATCACCAGGACTATCCCGGTTTCAGGGAAATTCACGGCTGACCAGGAAATAATTTACCAGGCTGTACTTGATATACAAAAAGCGGTTATCGACATGATCAGGCCGGGCATTACCCTGGGTGACCTGGACCGAAAGACCACACAACTGACGCGTAAGGCAGGTTATGTCAACTATATGCTCCATTCGGTAACCCATCCGGTTGGACTTGTAGTTCATGATGTTGCCTCTGGCGACACCCTTCTCCCGGGAATGATTATTACAGTTGAACCGGGAATTTATATTCCGTTAAACGATACTGTTCAGCCTTTGAAACGCCGGGGTTTTGGCATACGCATTGAAGACGACATTCTTGTCACTGCTGATGGCCATGAGTTGCTGTCAAAAGGGATCCCGAAAGAAATTGCCGAGATCGGGAAACTGATGCGAAGGAAAAAATAAACCCGGGCAGGCGGTAATAATCTTCTTTCTCAGAATAATCCCTGAAGTAATGAATCCTCAACTTTATTCGGAAGTGTAATCTGTAATCCGGAATTTTCAACCATAGCCCGTTTGATGGCAAAGACCGCTTCGTCATTGCGTGCCCAGGCCCTGCGCGAGATGCCATTATTAACATCCCAGTGAAGCATGGAACGCAACCTTCGCTCTGCATCGGCTGAACCGTCGAGGACCATTCCAAAGCCGCCGTTAATAACCTCTCCCCATCCGACACCACCGCCATTATGTATTGAAACCCAGGTTGCCCCGCGAAAGCTGTCGCCTATCACATTCTGTATAGCCATATCGGCTGTAAAGGCAGAACCGTCGTAGATGTTCGATGTTTCACGGAAAGGCGAATCAGTCCCCGACACATCATGATGGTCCCTACCAAGAACCACAGGAGCCGAGATCCTGCCACTGCTGATAGCATCGTTAAATGCTGCTGCTATTTTGGTGCGGCCTTCGCAGTCGGCATACAATATCCTGGCTTGTGACCCAACGACCATCCTGTTGTTTCCTGCTTCCCTTATCCAGTGAATGTTATCCCTTAGCTGCAGCTGAATCTCCGTTGGAGCCCCTTTTGCCATATCCTCCATGACATCCCCGGCGATCATGTCGGTGATCTCAAGATCTTTAGGATCACCTGAGGTGCAAACCCAGCGGAAGGGGCCAAACCCGTAATCAAAGAACAATGGCCCCATAATATCCTGAACGTATGAAGGGTAGATGAATGTGCCGTCGGCTTTCATCACGTCAGCTCCTGCTCTTCCTGCTTCCAGAAGAAAAGCATTGCCATAATCCCAGAAATACATTCCGTTCGCACTCATGCTGTTTATAGCAGCAACCTGCCGTCGGAGGGACTTCTGCACTTCCTCACGGAATTTTGGCGGGTCTTTAACCATGAGTACATTGGATTCTTCAATGCTCAAGCCTGCAGGGTAATACCCCCCGGCCCAGGGATTATGCAATGAGGTCTGGTCGGAACCCATCTCTATTTTAACATTCCTTTCGACCAGTTTCTCCCATAAATCAACAATATTACCCTGGTAGGCAAGTGACACTGCCTGCTTCTTTGACCTGGCTTCAAGCATTCTTTCAATTAAAAGTTCGAGGTCGGTATAAACCTCATCGACCCACCCCTGTGAATGCCGTTTGCTGACGGCCCGGGGGTTGACTTCGGCAACAACTCCAATAGCCCCGGCAATAACCGAAGCCTTGGCCTGGGCCCCCGACATCCCACCCAGTCCTGATGTGACAAAGATCTTACCCCGGATATCGCCTGCAGCACGGCGTCGGGCAGCATTCAAAACAGTTATTGTTGTTCCATGGACAATCCCCTGTGGGCCGATGTACATATAAGAACCCGCAGTCATCTGTCCGTACTGTGTCACCCCAAGAGCATTAAACCTCTCCCAGTCGTCGGGCTTACTATAGTTTGGGATCATCATGCCGTTTGAGACCACTACCCTGGGAGCATCCTTATGTGAAGGAAAAAGTCCCATAGGGTGGCCCGAATACATGACCAGTGTTTGCTCATCGGTCATGGAGGCAAGGTATTTCATCGTAATGAGATACTGAGCCCAGTTCTGAAAGACCGCACCGTTACCTCCATAAGTGATGAGTTCATGCGGATGCTGCGCCACGGCCGGGTCAAGGTTGTTTTGTATCATCAGCATCACAGCCGAAGCCTGTAAAGATTTGCATGGATACTCATTGATATTGCGGGCATGCATATCGTAAACGGGCCGGAAACGGTACATGTAGATGCGGCCATACATCCTGAGTTCCTCAGCAAATTCTTTTGCCAGTACCTCGTGAAAATGAGAAGGGAAATAACGTAAAGCGTTACGAACAGCCAGTTTTTTCTCCTCAGGAGCTAAAATGTCCTTCCTTACAGGGGCATGGCTAACACTGTCGTCAACAGGCCTGGGCGCCGGCAATTCAGCCGGGATCCCCTCAAGTATTTGCTGTTTGAAGTCCATAATTATTTATATCACGTCATCATGATTAACACGTTCATCACGATTTAAATCTTATCCTGCGAATCTTTCAGGATCTCATGGAGGAGCTCCCGGGCCCTGAATAATTGTGCTTTTACAGTACCCAGGGGAAGATCCAGGGAAGAAGCGATCTACTCATAGGACCACTCCTTGAAATATCGCATCTCGATAAGCTGACGATAATGCGGCTTTAATTTATCCACCACTTCATGCATCAGCTTTACTTTTTGCTTTGCAATTATATGCTCTTCGGGGTCGGGTGTGTTAGAAGGAATATTTGACCGAAGATCCGAGGACTCTTCCTCATCTCCCCAATCATAATCAGCGAACTGTATCCTCCTGCTCTTCCTCAGAAAATCTATACAATTGTTGGCGCCAATTTTAAAAAGCCAGGTACTGAAGGCATAATCCGGGGTGTATTGCGACAGGTTCCTGAAAGCCTTGCCAAATGCCTCAATGGTCAGGTCTTCGGCATCAACCGGATTGCCGGTCATTTTCAGCATCATAAAGTATAGTGAATCCCGGTAATTATTCAGCAATTCCGCATAGGCCTTCTGATCACCTTCTGTAAGTGCAAGCTGAACAAGACGGTAATCCCTCTGCCCTTTGTCGGTGAGATGGTTTGCTATTTCCATTTATTCGGTTTGCGGAAAACGTTCGTGATGCCGATACCAATATTCAATAGCAAAAGTACAATTTCCAGCAATGGAATAAAAAGGATAAGATCATTTTCATTGAGCTGCCTGAAACAACGTGAAAGGACGAGGTACTGGATGAGCATTCTCAGCGCAAACAATCCAAGAACAGGAAAAACAGAGAAATTCAGAGCCAGCATCAATACAAAAAAGACATAGTAGAAAAGCAGGCTGAAAGAATATAAACCAAGCAGGAACCTGTGAAGAAACCGGTAATGCGTTGAGGTTGAAAGATGACGCCTCTTCTGTGTAATCCAGTGGCTGAATGTCTTCTTGGGTTCCGAAACCGTATAACTGTTTGGATGAACCACCACTGCAGTATTCGATTTTTTGGCTACCCGGTTTATGAAAAGGTCATCATCACCCGATCGTATCCTGTAATGCCTGATAAACCCCTTATTATCGTAAAACACCGATTTCAGGTAAGAGAGGTTCCTGCCAACGCCCATGTAAGGGAGCCCGGCAAGTGCACTTGACAGATACTGGGTCGCAATATGAGCTGTATCAAAACGGATCAGCTTGTTTAGAATTCCTTTTGCCCGGGTGTATGGGCTATAACCAAGAACCACTTTAATTCCTTCGGTATAGGCCGATTGCATGGTATCAATCCAATGAGGGGAGGACGGTTTACAGTCGGCATCGGTAAGAAGCACATGATCATATTTTGCCGATTTTATCCCTATCGCAAGAGGGAATTTCTTTCCGGTAAAAAAATTCAAATCTTTCTGAATCTCAATGCCCTTGAGGTTAGGATATTCTTTCTGCAGATCTGAAATCAGGTATGAGGTTTCATCATCCGAAGCATGGTTTACGACCAGCACCTCAAACTCGGGATAGTCCTGTTCGAGGATGAGGGGCAGGTTTCTTTTAAGATTATAAAATTCATTA
>JAPLDN010000088.1 GCA_026391755.1 Bacteroidota bacterium | reverse complement strand
GGAGACTTCCGATACTCGTGAATCACTTGTCTTGTAGCCCGTTGTATGGAATTTTTTTAGCCAGTATGGCCGACCACAAATCATCCTCCTTCCAGTCAATAAGCGTGTTAAGTTTTATGATGGATTGAGTTTGATCAAAATCCACCACCCTGACTCTCGAACGGGCCTCAGACTGTTCCCTGCGGAGACCTGTGATCCATACCTTCATCCCTTTGAGAGCGCGGGAAAGAGGAATGATCTTACGAACAGAACAACATTCCCTGCGATTTTCCACACTGTCATAAAACAGGTTAATGCCTTTGGAATTGACCATATTTTCCACCAGTGAACTATCGGGAAAAAACACTTCGATTTTTGTATCGTATTTCTGTTGAGTTATATGAAGGAGTTCATAAGTATCCTGGAATAACCTGCCCGTGTCAAGGGTGAAGATCCTTATTGAAGGAAATGAGGTTGCAATAATCTCTGTCAGCACCTGGTCTTCAGGTCCCAGGCTGGTCGAAAAAATACATTGTGAAGGAAAAAGCTTATTAAAATACTCTATCGCCCCGGCAGGGCTTGCAGCCGCTAAATCATTAACATATTGATTTATAGCATCATTCATGAATCTACCTTACAACTATGATTTGAGAATGTGAAATTATAAAAATCCGGGGCTGAATACAAGGTTTTCCACATAATAATAAAAATGTACTTTTGAAGAAATTAAGTTTATGCGGGTACATTTTATTGCCATAGGAGGAAGCGCAATGCACAACCTCGCCATGGCTTTGCACAACAAAGGGTACATAGTAAGCGGTTCGGATGATGAGATCTTTGAGCCCTCGAAGAGCAGGCTCCGGAGTCTTGGACTTCTTCCAGCATCGGAGGGATGGGATGTTTCGCATATCACCAAAGAGCTTGATGCAGTCATTCTTGGAATGCACGCAAAAGCCGACAACCCGGAACTGTTAAAAGCGAAGGAGCTCGGGCTGAAAATTTTCTCTTACCCTGAATATCTTTACGAACAGTCAAAAGATAAAAAAAGGATCGTCATAGGCGGCAGCCACGGCAAGACCACGATCACTGCGATGGTCCTTCATGTTCTCAGGATTGCCGGTGTTGATTGTGATTATATGGTAGGCGCCCAGCTTGAAGGGTTTGATGTAATGGTGAGGCTTAGTAAAAAGGCCGGGGTCATGATATTTGAAGGAGATGAATACCTGACCTCCCCTATCGACAGCAGGCCGAAATTCCACTTATATAAGCCTGACGTTGCCCTTTTAAGCGGGGTGGCCTGGGACCATATCAACGTTTTTCCGACTTTCGGCAATTATGTGGAACAGTTCAGTGAGTTTATCAGGCAGATCTCCAAGGGAGGTACCCTCATCTATTGTGCCGATGACGAAACCTTATGCAGGATTAGTCCTGAGGAGGGAAAGGATCTCAGGCTCATCCCCTATTCCGTTCCTGAATATTTTATCATGGATGGTGTGAGTTCCCTGATAGAAAACGGGAAAGCATACCCCTTAAAGGTTTTTGGAAGGCATAACCTGATGAACCTGAACGGGGCGCGATGGATATGCCGGGAACTCGGTGTCGCCGACGAATTGTTTTTAACAGCCATTGGGTCCTTTACAGGAGCTTCGAAACGCCTCGAACTTGTAGCTGAGAACTCCAGTACCAGGGTGTATAAGGATTTTGCCCATGCCCCCTCGAAAGTCAGGGCCAGCCTGAAAGCGGTAAGGGAACAATATCCGTCGAAGAATATTGCGGCCTGCCTTGAACTTCATACATACAGCAGCCTCAGCAAGGAGTTTCTCGCACAATACAATGGCAGCCTCGATGCAGCCGACGTTCCTATTGTTTATTTCAGCCCCCATGCAATCATGTTAAAACGCCTTCCGCCGATAACAGCAGAGCAGGTGATGGTTGGCTTCGGGAACCCCAGACTGGAAGTGTATACCGATTCCAGGGAACTCAGTTCCAGGCTTCTTCAAACGGATTGGAGAAATTCGGTCCTCCTGCTAATGAGCAGCGGGGATTACGACGGTATCGATCTTAAAGTCCTTGCAAACAGCATCACGGGGTAATCCGGGATGTCCTTATGAAGTTTTGCCTTTAATGTTTCAAATGCTATATTTGTAAACGCTTTATCCTGATCATTAAGTAAAGAACGGGTTTATGCTTACACCAAAGCATGCATATCATCAACTGATTTTGTGTAGCCTGGCTTTCTTTTTTATTGCATCCTCTGCCCGGGCTTTTACAATTGTTGACGGGTATATGGACAAATTATCGTATAAACCCGGTGACACTGCCCTGGTTTATCTGAATTCGTCGATCGTTATCCAGAACTGGAAACTTTACCTTCTTGATATTGAAGGGAACAGGAAAGATTCGGTAATAACTGACCTCATCCCACAGGGGATCTCAAATCCCGAACCCTGGGTAAATGGGTTCGGCTATCATGTGACTTTTGCTTATGTTATTCCAGGCCATTTGCCCGGCGGCATCTATCAATGGGAGAATAAAGTATTTTTCATTGTAAAAAATCCACTGAAGAATGCCCATATCACTATTGTATATCCGAGCAACACTGAAGCCGCTTACAACGAAGCGGGCGGCAAAGGGCTTTATGATTTCGATTCTCCGGGAGGGAGGACCCATACAGTAACTTTTCAAAGGCCGCTCTCAACATTTATAATTAATGATGTGCGCACTTATTGTAAGCGTTTTCTTCAATGGGTCCACAGCCTCGCCGGGTATAGCATTCAATATATTTCCGACGCTGACATGGATGATTACAGCGAGATCCGGGATTCCAAAATTGTTGTTGTACCAGGGCACAGCGAATACTGGTCAAGGAATGCAAGACACAACCTTGATTCATTTGTCAATTCAGGGAAGGATGCAATGATACTGTCGGGGAATACCATGTGGTGGCAGGTACGTTACAGCAACGACTGGACGCGGCTGA
>JAPLDN010000022.1 GCA_026391755.1 Bacteroidota bacterium | reverse complement strand
TAACCGGGAACTACATAGATGTGGGTATAGAAGGACATACCGATGAATTCGTGAGGTTCTCTGGCCCCAACACCATTCTTCTCGCCTGGGTTGATGAAAATGAAAAAGACCTCAACCCCGTTAACCGTATGAATTACGATAGGCTGAACGAGAATTTTAATATACTGCAGATGGCTACCGACCAGGATGGCAGGACGTTTACCATCGTCAAGGTCCCCCTTCCGGATGTCGTTCCTCTGAAGGTAAAAAAATGATGAGAAATATGATAAAAAGATTGTACCGAATCACACTTACAGCTATCCTGCTTGGTATTTCAACGGGATTGGTTACTGCCCAGGTCGATTATAATAATCAGTGGCCGGGATTCCGGGGTCCATGGGGACGGGGCTACATTGAAGGCTCGGTAACGCCTGAAAAATGGAGCATCGACAGTTCCATCAACATTAAATGGAAGACAGCTATCCCCGGTCTGGCCCACTCTTGTCCCGTGATATGGAATGATTACCTGATAGTGACATCCGCAGTCAATCTTAAAACTGAAGAATCCCTGAAAGTGGGCCTGTATGGCGATATCGATGAAGCGGATGATAAACAGGAACATGAGTTCAGGGTGTACTGCCTGGACAAAAACACAGGAAAGATCATCTGGGAAAGGGTTGCACATAAAGGGGTTCCGAAGTCAAAGCGTCATACGAAATCTTCTCAGGCCAACTGCAGTCCGGCAACCGACGGGCATTACATCGTTGTTCTCTTTGGATCAGAGGGTCTCTATTGCTATGATTTCCAGGGGAACCTGGTATGGAAGAAGGACCTGGGAATACTGAATCCCGGTCCGTACACAGAAACTGGCGTTGAATGGGGTTATGCCAGTTCACCCATCATTTTCAATGGCACAATCATAGTGCAGTGTGATATCCCGGCCGGTCCATTTATTGCAGCTATAGACCTTGCTACAGGCAATGAGAAATGGAGAACATCCAGGGGCGATGAGGTTTCGACCTGGTGCACTCCTGCGATCTGCTCATATAATGGCAAAGTCACCGTTATTGCAAATGGGTACAGGCATATCTGCGGATATGACTTTGAAACGGGAAAAGAGATCTGGACTATGAGCGGCGGTGGCGATGCTCCTGCCCCAACGCCGGTTTTAGCCGGGGACTATATCTACCTCAACAGCGCTCACGGAAAATACTCACCCATTTTTGTCGTTAAACCAGATGCGACAGGGGATATTAACCTGGCGTCCGATAGTACAAGGAACAAATTCATTTTATGGAGTGTCAAACGCGGAGGTGCATACATGCAAACCCCTCTTATTTATGGCGGATACTTGTATAATCTCCAGATTAACGGTATGTTGACCTGCTTTGATGCGATGACGGGAGAAATAAAGTATAAAGAGAATTTAAAAGAGGCCTTTTCCGCTTCAGGCATTGCTGCGGATGGCAAACTGTATTTCAGTTCCGAAGAGGGGAATATATATGTAATCAAGGCCGGGCCTGAATTTAAACTAATTGCAAAGAATTCCATGAAAGATATTTGTATGGCGACTGCTGCAATTTCAGGAAATACAATTTATCTCAGGACCCGCCACTTTGTGACTGCAGTTGAACAACAAAAATAAAAGAAAATGGAAATGATTTTAAGAGATAGTGCTTCAATAAAGGGGATAGCAGTTCATAAGGTCGGAAATAAATTAACTGACGCGCTTTTCCTGTCCAAGTCGACGCTTCAAACCAATGCAGATCTGGATGAGATATTTCTTGATTACTTTTTAACTCCTTTCAAGGACCATGAATACTATAATTTGTATCATGACAGTGACCTGGATTTGAATGAGGTTTATACATATGCCTGCAGGATATTCGATGATCCCGGCTCGCTTTACATACAATCGGTAAACCTGGCAAAACATCTTTACGAAAAAAGCACACATCCGAAAATTAAAGAAGGAGAATTTTACACGGTCTTCTTCAAAGATTGCATCCTTGATGGGGAAAGTGTAGATGCCCTCGGACTTTTCAAATCGGAGAATAAAGACACCTTCCTGAAAGTTTTCCTGCGTGGCGATGGATTTGGGATTGAAAGTGAGCAGGGAATAAACATCAACAAGCTGGACAAGGGCTGCCTGATATTCAACAATGAAAGGGAAAAGGGCTTTATTGTTGCTGTGGTTGATAATACCAATAAAGGCTCTGAGGCGCAGTACTGGATCGATGACTTTCTTCATGTAAGGCAAAGAAAAGATGAGTATTACAATACTCAGAATGTACTTTCGCTATGCAAAAAATTCGTAACAAAGGAACTTCCGCAGCAGTTTGATGTTTCCAAAGCCGACCAGCTTGACCTGCTGAACAAATCGGTGAAATTTTTCAAGGAGAATGAGAGCTTCGATTTTAAGGAATTTTCAAATGAAGTGATAGCACAGCCTGAACTTATCGAATCGTTCAAACGCTTCAAGGACTCTTTTCAGCGCGATCAGGATATCGATATTGCCGAGAACTTCCATATTTCGGTAAGCGCAGTTAAAAAGCAGGCAAGGATCTTTAAGAGCGTGATCAAGCTTGATAAAAATTTCCATATTTACATTCATGGGAACCGCGAACTTATCGAGCAGGGTTCCGATGAAAGAGGAAAATTTTACAAAGTATACTATAAAGTTGAAGAGTAAACAATGAAAGCTGCCGGCAAACCTGATTTGCCCGTTATTCCCTTCAGTTCCAGAGAGGAGCTGGCATCATGGCTTGAAAATAACCATGCCCGAGAAAACGGTATCTGGATCAAATTTTATAAAAAGAACTCTGGTATTCCAACGGTGGTATATAATGAAGCCTTGCTTGAAGCCTTATGTTTCGGATGGATCGACGGGCAGCTAAAAAAATTTGATGAAGCTGCCTACATTCAGAAATTCACGCCCCGCCGTCCTAAAAGCGCCTGGTCCAAACGAAATGTGGAACTTGTGAACCGACTGGAGCAGGAAGGGAAAATGAAACCTTCGGGGTTAAGGCAGGTTGAATCTGCAAAGGCCGATGGCCGGTGGGAAACGGCCTATGATTCTCCAAGCAAAATGGCCATCCCTGCCGATTTCCTGAAAAGATAACTATTCCATTGCCTATCGCTTACAAACAGCCAAAACCCCTGACCTAAGGGAGAAAAGGATGAAAGCAATACTCGAAATGATGTCAAAGGAAGAGAAATTCCATTGATCCGATGAAGGATGTCTTTAAACCGCTCAGCTCACGAAATTACCTGATCTATTTATACAGATAGGATTATCCTGCCCGGGATTCCGGATTATATTGCCTGATCACTGAGATGCTTGCCCCTGGTTTTAATTCCTCGGAAATGCACCAGCCTTGAACAGAGGATCAAAAATGGAATTGTTGATCCATTCAAGGGCAATGAAAAAGAAAAATGTCACCACCACACCTGTCAGAAGTTTCGGGATAATCTTATAACCTGGCCTGGTATTTATAAACCATACAGCGGTTAAAAAGGTGAATATTGTAAGGAAGAAAACATCCAGCGAATGTCCTGAATAGCTAAACCCCAGGGCGGCCTGCGCCTCCTGGAATTCATGTCCGCCATGTCCCCTCCCATTGATAAAGAATAACGCGCAATACATTCCCGAAATGGCGACAGCTCCCGCATACAGGGCTGAATTGTATTTGAAATCAGTAAACAGGAAAATAATCAGTACGATCATGATGAATAAAACTGTTCCAATGTAACCACCAAGCGAGATCCACTGGTTTTGCTCCGCCGTTACAGGATGAAGTATATATTCCATCGCAGGGGTCGGAATCGCTGCATAGCCCTGCAGCCAGGCTGGTATGCAATGCCCGATCTCATGTATAAAAACCGCAGCCATGGCACTTAGAAAATATACCGCCCAGTTTTTGATTTCCTCCTTACAATCACTGATCATCTTTTTTATAATAATATCCCATCACTGTCCCCCCTTTTTCTTTTTGGGTTTAGGCTCGGGAAGTTCACGGGCCGTAACCCTGATCAGTTCGCAAAGCCATTCCCGGTCCTCAAGCTTATCTTCGATGAGAAAACTCATTTTAGCCCCAGGGTAGGCCGGTGCTTCAACAGGATTCCCTATGAATTCCCTCCCTCCTTCAGTAGGCTTAACGAAAAATTTATTATCAGCAGCCAGAGCGACAACTTTGCCATTTAAATATATGGCGTATTCGCCAAACATCAGTTTGCTGCTTATTTCACCTGAACTTTCAAGCTGGTCGGTGATGAATTCAATGAAATTTTTATTTGTGGCCATGGCAGTCTTCACTTTAATTCATTTGAAAAAGGATTCTATGCAAAACTACTGTACTTCCTAAAATAAACTGTATTATGCCTGACCCGCTTCTTTCCTGCTTCATCCGCAGCCAATAACAAAGAAAACATGGATATGTAATCCCGGTTCAGTGATTTGCTATATTTACATCAAATAAATACCTGTATCTCAATGAAAAATGCCTCCCTGTTGAAATATAGTTTCAAACTGTTTTTGCTTTTCACTTGCCTCCTTGTATTTTCCATGCAATCCTTTTCGCAGGATAAATCCCGCGCTGAAAAATTCAATTTCGGGTTCGAAAAGGTGCTGAAGAATAAACCTCTTTTCTGGGACAGCATGGGGAGTTCGGCCTACCGGTTGTCTTTAGATTCAACGGTGAACCACGGCGGCAGATACTCGGTTGTCATTGAATATAACGGGGATGATCCGCAATTCAGGGCCTGGTCATATACTATTCCGGGAAACTACCCGGGAAAAATGATCACCCTCAGCGGGTATATTAAAACTGAAAATGTGAAGGACGGCTATGCAGGGCTATGGATGCGCATCGACCCCTCCATTGCCTTCGACAATATGGGTAACAGGGGAATTACAGGGACAACGGACTGGACGAAATATGAGGTAAGCCTGGAACTGAATCCCATTAAGACTAAACAGATCGTTATAGGCGGACTGCTGGTTGGTAAAGGCAAACTATGGTTGGATGATCTCCAGGTCAGTATTGATGGCAAGGATATCGGAGAACTGGAACCCATTCCCGCCAGGATCTTTCCTGCTGAAAAGGACACTATATTCGACAGAGGTTCTGGCATCGCTTCCATAGAACTTACGCCATTGAAGACCGAAAACCTGAGGGTGCTTGGACTTGTATGGGGATTTCTGAAGTATTACCATCCTTCGGTCGCTGCTGGTAATTATAACTGGGATTACGAACTGTTCAGAATACTACCGCAGATCCTGGCTGCAGGGAACCCTGAAAAAAAGGATCACATATTGCTTGAATGGATCAATAAACTCGGGGAGTTTAGTGAAGGAGACAAGGATACTGCATATGCCTCTGAAGTTAAACTGAGGCCCGACCTGGCCTGGATAACAAACTCAGGTTTATCAACAAAGCTATCTTCAGCCCTGGAGAAAGTCAGCAAGGCTGTCAGGACCGGCGAGAATTACTATGTCGGTCTTGCGCCGGGGGTCGGGAATCCTGTATTCACCAATGAGAAAGATTATGCATCGATGAACTGTCCTGATGCAGGCTTCCGGCTCTTGGCCTTATACCGTTACTGGAACATCATACAATACTTCTTCCCTTATAAGCACCTTATCGGGGAAAACTGGAATCCTTTGCTTGCTGAATTCATACCAAAGTTCAATAATGCAAAGAATGAGCTGGAATACAAGCTTGCCGTTCTCGAACTGATCGCAAGGGTGCGTGATACTCATTCCAACATCTGGAGCAAAGAAACCGTTCTGGCTGAATATCGTGGAAAAAACTTTTCGCTCGCTCAGCTTACGTTTACTGAAGGGAAAGCGGTTATCACCGGATTTTATAATGCTAAGAACGGGGATCATTGTATCCTTCAGCAAGGTGATATCATCACTGAAATAAGCGGGAGAAGTATTGAAAGCATCTTGGAGTCGAAGCTTAAATACACACCGGCCTCAAATTACCCCACCCAGTTAAGGGATATTGCAAGAAACCTGTTACGGACCAATGATACCGTAATAAACATCAGGTATATAAGGAACGGGATTAAGACTTCAGTTACATTACAGGCATATCCCTTTGAAAAAATTGATTTTATCTCCTTCTACCAGCGAAAAGACAGCTGCTTCAGGATGCTGGCTCCTGATATTGCCTATTTCAACCCCGGAAATGTAAAAAGTGCTTACCTGCCAGAGCTTTGGAAACAAATTAAAGATACTAAAGGACTGGTGATCGACCTCAGGTGTTATCCCTCAGATTTCATCGTGTTCAGTTTCGGACAATACCTGGTCCCGGAAAGCACAGAGTTTGTCAGGTTTTCATCAGGAAGTATAACACGTCCCGGGCTATTCACGATGGGAAAGCCGCTTGCAGTAGGGGTACACAATACCGATTTTTACAAGGGCAAGGTTATAATTCTGGTGAATGAGATCACCCAGAGCCAGGCTGAATACACGGCCATGGCATTCAGGGTGGCCCCGCGGGCTATGGTGATCGGCTCCACCACCGCCGGCGCCGACGGTAATGTTTCAGAATTCAGGCTGCCCGGCGGCATCAGGACCATGATCAGCGGGATAGGCGTTTACTACCCCGATAGACGGGAAACCCAGAGAGTGGGAATCGTGCCCGATCTTGAAGTAAAACCTACAATTGAAGGAATTATAGCGCATAAGGATGAACCTCTGCTGAAAGCAATTGAGATTATCAAAGCTCCCTGAGGCGTTTCAGCCGCTTCCGACGTTTAAATATTGTGGTGTATGCCAGGCCTGAGACAATGATCACCAGGCTTAACCCGAACCAGGCCCATCCGGGAAGGTTCATCAATGAAGTCCTTTTGACAATGCTCAGGACCACCGACAGGCTCATCAGTGAAGCCCAAACGATGGTCATCTGCCTGCACCCATGGACGAATCCGGGTTCACTCCATCTGTCCTCAGGCTGGCCCTTCCTCGCATATTGTAATACGAAGGGTTTACCAAGAAGTAATGTAAGCCACATCACAAAGGCAAGGGCCGAATTGGACAGCAGATCCATATAGATGGCCACCCACATCACATGAAACAAATTGATGGTGACAGCACAAAAGCTGAAGAAAATCAAAGTCCCCCAGGTAAGGATGAACCCTTGTTTAAGCTCTCCATAATTAAGAGCCAGGCAGGAAACAAGGCTTATTATAATGGCTCTCTCCAGGCTTCCAAGGGTGCTGCCCGAAAGAAAAAGGAAAAGTAACCAGGGTAAAAATCCCAGGATTAAACCACCAAGTTCTTTCAGATCGGGAAGTATGCTTTCAGGGGATTTCATATATTGATCTTTTAATTTCGATTTCTGCTATTGCATCTTTATTAAGAACCTACAAAGAAAAACTATTTATTTCTGCTGTAAAAATGATTCGGGATTTTTGATTTAATTCGCTGTTTACTTTTACATCATGGAATTAAAGATGAAACTTCTTTTTTTATTAATGGCCGTAACCAGGTTTACATTGGCAGAATCCCCGGCTGTTTCCCCGGAGCCTCCGAATTCCCCGGCCACTGTCATGTTGCGGGGGAAAAACCTGACAGTTTCCTATGACGCACGAATCATACTCTCGGCCACAATCCTGAATGAGCCGTCAACGTTCTATTTCCGGGAAGTAAAGGACAGTGTTAACGGTAAAGTCTTTCATGCATTTACCATTACGTCGAATGATGGAAGCAGCCTTACTCTTGAAGGCACCATCACCGCCAGCCTGCAATCGTTTCCCTGCGAGGAAAACAGGGCAACCGGCAGCACTTTTATTCGCCATTCTGTGGGATTGAGCCACAGCCTACTGAACCGGGCGGTATACGACAGGGAAAAGGACTGGTCACTTTCGGTGGAACAGGCAAACACCCTGATACTGCCACAATCCTCATCCGCAGACCAAAATGAATTCAAAATAACTGTAAAAGGCAGGGAAATCTGTTTTCTTTTCAAACCCCGCTACTACCAGAAACACAGGGAGCTCTCCTATTTTGAACCATGGAACTACAAAGTATGGGAAAAGCCTGTTGTGGGCTGGTGTTCCTGGTATGCTTATTTTGATAAAGTTTCTGCGGATGATATTATGAGGACTGCGGATGTTTTAAGTGAAATCCTTAAACCTTACGGGCTTGAGTACATGCAGATCGACGACGGATACCAACAGGAAACCTCATACCCTGAGAAATGGATCAATGCAAATGAAAAATTCCCTCAGGGATTGCCGGCGCTTTCAAAATACATAAGCAATAAGGGGTTGAAACCAGGTATCTGGACAAACGTTGCGTTTTCTGACAGATCATGGGCCTTCAGCAATAGATCGTTGTTTGTCAGGGATACTAATGACGAACCCGCCAAAGGACGCTGGGTCGGTTATGTGATGGATGGTTCAAACCCGTCAACGCTGGACCGGTTGATCAGGCCCATTTACAGGAACTTCAGGGAAACGGGCTGGAAATATTATAAACTCGATGCCCTGCGCCATCTAAGGTATGAGGGATATAACAGTAATACAGCATATTTCGAAAGGAAGAAGGCTGACCGTGTTGAAGCTTTCAGAGATGTCGTAAAAGCCGTTCGTGAAGAGATCGGCAAGGATAATTTTCTTCTCGCCTGCTGGGGTATCAGGCCTGAGCTTACCGGTATTGTTGACGGATGCCGCATTGGTGATGACGGGTATGGATTACGAACCCTGACTCAGTATAATTCATTCAACAACGTGGTTTGGCGCAACGACCCGGACCATATTGAGCTGAAAGAAAAAGCTGCTTATCCTGCCTGCATGGTCACTTCCATGACAGGTTCACTCTTTATGCTTACAGATAAACCTGCAACATACAAGACTGCTATAGTGGAAGCTGCCATGAGGTCGATCCCTGTATTGTTTACTCTCCCCGGACAGATCTACGATGTGGACCCCTCTGCATCTATGTACCTTGACAGGGTCGGATCGGAACTCAGCGGTTCTGGTGTTCGTATCTTCGATGCCAGGTTGACTTCCCCTTACACTCATTTCCTTCTGGAGATCAACAAATCGTATGAAAACTGGATGCTGCTTGGCAGGACAGACGAAAGCCGGCACAGCATGAGTTTTGCCGAGCTCGGGCTCTATCCCGATAAAGAGTATTTGATATTCGAATTCTGGACAAAAAAATTCATTGGGACCTTCAAAAAGGAATTCGGGCTGGACCTGATAGATCCTAAATACAACTGCCAGCTTTTCTGTATAAGGGAAAAACAAAACCATCCCCAGCTGCTCGCCACAAATCGCCACATTTCTTGCGGAGGGCTCGAATTGGAGGAACTATCGTGGAACAACAACACCCTTTCAGGCATTAGCAAAGTTGTTGCTAACGACAAATACACAATTTATATTTTCGAGCCGGATGGTGCAATATTCAATGGATTTAACTGCAGAGGTGCAAAACTACTTGAAAACACTATTAACGGAAAGATCAGGGCCATTACTATCATGGCCGAGAATGAGGAAATGGTAAACTGGGAAATAACATATTAAAAGGACTTTGTTGTGCAAGTTCCCCCTGACCATCCGCAGTCAATAAAAATTTCCTTTACATTTGTGAAAAATTTCACCAAATGAAAAAACAACTTGTATTGCTGATGATTACACTTATGGTGATGATCCTTGCCGTATCGTGTAACAACAATAAACAAAAGAGTTCCAATGCAAAGGTTGCAGCCTTTGACGTTACAGGCATCGATTCATTGCAAAAACCCTGTACCGATTTCGATAGTTTTGCCAATGGCAACTGGAAAAAGCATAACCCTATCCCTTCGACCGAAGGCGCCTGGGGATCATTTGAAGTCCTGGACAAAGAAAACCGTGAAGTCAAGATCAAAGGCATTATTGCTGAACTCCTGAAACAGGAAAACCCTGCAAAAGGAAGCGAGGCCCAACTCATCACCGGGTATTACCGTTCATACCTCGACACCTTGACTATTGCTAAACGGGGAATCAATCCTATTGTCCCTTTGTCGGATAAAATCCTTGCAACAAAAAGCACCGCTGAGCTTATCGCGCTTGCCGGAGAGTTGGCCATTGCAAATATTTCAGGGCCATTCGACGTATATGTTAATGCTGATGACCGCAACAGTAAAATGAATGCGGTATTTATGGGACAGGACGGTTTATCAATGGGGGACCGAAATTATTATGAAAACAAGGATACTTCCATGGTGAAGATCAGGGCCGAATTTGTAAAACATGTGGATAAAATGTTCTCAATGGCATCCTGGAATGTAAGCGCCCCCGGGCAAACCATTCTTGATTTCGAAACAAAGCTGGCCCTGATCCAGCTTAAAAATTTCGAAATGCGTGATCCAGTAAAGATCTATAATAAGATCCCGTTTACAGAACTTCAGAAATTAGCTCCCGCTATCAATTGGGCAGATTATTATAAAAACTATGGATTGCATGCCGATACAGTTATTGTTCAGGATAAAAACTACCTTAAAAATCTTGGCCTGCTAATCAAGTCAACCCCTGTTGATGTGCTTCAAACATACTTTCGCTGGAAACTTCTTTCGGCCGTTGCCAATTTACTGCCTGTACCATTTAATAAAGAATCATTTCATTTCTTTAGTACAATCATGTATGGTGTAAAAGCCCAGCGTCCCCGGGAAGAACGCGCCATCATGAGTGTTAACCGCAGGTTGGGGATGCCCCTGGGTAAACTTTATGTAGCAAAATATTTCCCGGAATCTTCCAAGAAAAAGGTTTCCGAAATGATAGAGAATGTGCGTGCCGTTTATAGCGAACGTATAGATAAGCTTACATGGATGAGCGCGCCAACAAAGGAAAAGGCAAAAAAGAAGCTGGCTGCCTTTACATGGAAAATCGGTTACCCCGATACATGGAAAGATTATTCCAGCATCGATATCCAGCCCGACAAATTGCTTGAAAACAGCATGAATATTGCATTGTGGGAACATAATGACATGATAAAAAAAGCAGGGAAACCTGTCGATAAAAAAGAATGGGGAATGTCGCCTCAAACGATCAATGCATACAACAATCCTACCAACAATGAAATCGTTTTCCCTGCAGCTATCCTTCAGCCTCCCTTTTTCAATCCCGATGCTGACGATGCCATCAACTACGGAGCTATCATATCAGTGATAGGCCATGAGATGACCCATGGCTTCGACGACCAGGGTGCACAATACGACGGCAATGGTAATTTAAGTAACTGGTGGACCCCTGAAGATTCAAAGAATTTTATCGCCCTCGGGAAGAAACTCGAAGT